>NZ_JBEXSH010000692.1:0-5002 GCF_040613555.1 Streptomyces sp. NPDC006265 | reverse complement strand
GTCCAGGTTCCGGGTGGGGCGCCAGCACAGGTCGCGTGTGGCGGCGCGCGCGTCGGCGACGTACTCGGCCACGTCACCGAGGCGCCGCGCGGCGGTCTCGACAGGGATGTGACGGCCGGTCGTGCGCGAGAACTGCCTGATCACGTCGAGGACCGAACTGCCCTCGCCCCGGCCGAGGTTGTACACCCGCATGCCCGGTTCGTCGCCGAGGCGGTCCAGCGCCACCCGGAGCGCCTCGACGGTGTCCATGACGTGCACGTAGTCGCGGATCGCGGTCCCGTCGGGTGTCGGATAGTCGTTGCCGTACACGCGCAGCCGGTCCCGCTGCCCCGAGGCCACCTGGGCCAGGGACGGCATCAGCTTCCCCGGCGGGCCGTGCGGGGCCTCACCGAGCAGTCCGCTGGGGTGGGCGCCGACCGGGTTGAAGTAGCGCAGGGACATCACGGCGTACTCGGGGCGTCGGGCGCACACATCGGCCAGGATCTGCTCGCAGACCCACTTGGAGGCGGCGAAGGGGTTGGTCGGGCGGGCCGGTGTGGCCTCGTCGAGCGGCCCGTGCGCGGCCTCACCGTATATCGAGCACGTGGACGAGAAAATGAGCCGGTGCACCCCGTGCTCGTGCATGGTGCGCAGCAGGGCGGTGGTGCCGACGATGTTGGTGTCGTAGTACTCCACGGGCATCCGGGCCGACCGGCTGACCGACTTCAGAGCGGCGAAGTGCACGACGGCGTCCACGGCATGCCGGTGGAACACCGCCGACAGGGCCTGCCGGTCGCGGATGTCCAGCTCGTACACGGCTCCCACGAAGCGTCCGGCGACCCGCTGCACTCGTGTGAAGACCTGCGGCGTGCTGTTGGAGTAGTCGTCGACCACGATCAACTCGTAGCCGTGGTCGAGGAGTTCGGCGCAGGCGTGACTGCCTATGAAACCGGCTCCGCCGGTGATCAGGACGGTGGACGGTGCGCTCATCAGCCAGGCCCCTGGGGACGCCGTACGTTTACGATGTATATGTACGACTTTGCGCCCGGCGGTGCCCCGAGTCAAGACGACGGACCACCGCTTATGGCCTGACCAGCAACTGGAAGTCGAACGTGTACAGCGAGGCCCGGTAGATGTGCGTTCCGTACTCGACCGGGCGCCCCGTGTCGTCGTACGCCGTCCGCTGCATCGTCAGCAGCGCCGCCCCCTCCCGCTCGTCCAGGCGGGACGCCTCCTGCGCGGTGGCGGCGCGGGCGCCGATCGTCTGGCGGGCGCTGTGCAGGGTGACGCCCGCCGAGCGCATCATGCGGTACAGGCCGGTCGACTCCAGGCGGGCGCTGTCCAGGTCCAGCAGGGGCACCGGCAGGTGGTTGCGGAGCAGCGCCACCGGCCGGCCGTGGGTACGGCGCAGCCGGTCCAGGACGGTCACCTCGCCGCCCTCCGGCACGCCGAGGGCGGCGGCCACGTCGCAGGAGGCCGGGACGACCTCGTTGCGCACGACCTCGGTGGTCGGCGCCTGCCCGGCCGTCTCCAGGTCGTCGTAGAGGCTGCTCAGTTCCAGCGGTCGTCTGACCTGGCTGTGCACCACCTGTGTGCCCACCCCGCGCCGCCGGACCAGCAGCCCCTTGTCGACGAGGGACTGGATGGCCTGGCGGACGGTGGGGCGGGACAGGCCGAGGCGCACGGACAGGTCGACCTCGTTGCCCAGGAGGTTCCCCGGGGCGAGGACCCCGTGCTCGATCGCCGCCTCCAGCTGCTGCGCGAGCTGGTGGTAGAGCGGCACGGGACTGCCCCGGTCCAGGGCGAAGTCCAGCGAGCCGAGTGCGGCGGCGGCCGTGGTACGGGCCCGGTCACCTGTCTTCGCCATGGACGAACCCCCCTCCGGTGTCAGGAGTTGCTCGGGAAACCGAGGTTGATGCCACCGTCGGACGGGTCCGGCCAGCGCGTGGTGATGACCTTGCCCTGCGTGTAGAAGGCGATGCCGTCGTTGCCGTAGATGTGCAGGTCGCCGAAGAGGGAGTCCTTCCAGCCGCCGAAGGAGTGGTAGCCGACGGGGACCGGGATCGGGACGTTGACGCCGACCATGCCGGCCTTGACCTCCAGCTGGAAGCGGCGGGCCGCGCCGCCGTCCCGGGTGAAGATCGCCGTGCCGTTGCCCCAGCGGGAGGAGTTGATCAGCTGGATGGCCTCCTCGTACGTCTCCGCCCGGACGACCGCCAGCACCGGGCCGAAGATCTCGTCCTGGTACGCGTCCGCCGTGAGCGGCACCCGGTCCAGCAGGGAAACGCCGAGGAAGAAGCCGTCCTCATGGCCGTCGACCGAGAAGCCCGTGCCGTCGACCACGACCTCGGCGCCCTGCTCGGCGGCCGAGGCCACGTACGACGCCACCTTGTCGCGGTGCTCGCGGGTGATCAGCGGGCCCATCTCGGAAGCCGGGTCGTCGCCCGGGCCGATCCTCAGGTTCTTCGCCCGCTCGGCGATCTTGCCGACCAGTGCGTCCCCGATGTCACCCACGGCCACGACCACCGACACGGCCATGCAGCGCTCGCCCGCCGAGCCGTACGCGGCGTTGATCGCCTGGTCGGCGGCGAGTTCGAGATCGGCGTCGGGCAGCACCAGCATGTGGTTCTTGGCGCCGCCGAGGGCCTGTACCCGCTTGCCGTGCTCGACGGCCTTCAGCTGGATGTACTTGGCGATCGGCGTCGAGCCGACGAAGGACACCGCCTCGATGTCCGGGTGCTCCAGGAGGCGGTCCACGGCCGTCTTGTCGCCCTGCACGATGTTCAGGACACCCTCCGGCAGGCCCGCCTCGGTGGCCAGCTCGGCCAGCCGGAAGGAGGCCGACGGGTCCTTCTCCGACGGCTTCAGCACGAAGGTGTTGCCGCAGGCGATCGCGAGGGGGAACATCCACATCGGCACCATCGCCGGGAAGTTGAACGGTGTGATGCCCGCGACCACGCCCAGCGGCTGGCGGATCGAGGCGACGTCGACCCGGGTGGAGACCTGGGTGGACAGCTCGCCCTTGAGCTGGACGGAGATCCCGCACGCCAGCTCCACGATCTCCATGCCGCGCGCGACCTCGCCGAGCGCGTCGGAGTGCACCTTGCCGTGCTCGGCGGTGATCAGCTCGGCGATCTCGTCGCGGTGTGCGTCGAGCAGCTCGCGGTACTTGAACAGGATCGCCGTGCGCTTGGCCAGGGAGGACTCGCCCCAGCTCGCGAAGGCGGCCTTGGCGGAGGCGACCGCGGCGTCGACCTCGTCGACGGACGCGAACGCGACCTGCTTCTCCTGAGCGCCCGTCGCCGGGTCGTAGACGGGGCCGAACCGGCCGGAGGTGCCCTCGACGGGCTTGCCGTCGATCCAGTGGGTGATGGTCTTCATGGTGCGCAGGGGCCTTTCGTGGAGCCTTGAGTGCAGTGCGGCGACGGGCGGGTGTTCAGAGGTGGCGGCGGCGTCCGGCCACCTGGCGGTCATAGCGCTCGCGGGCCTCGACGGCCGCCTCGCGGGAGGCGGTCTCGGCCACCGGCACGTCCCACCAGGCCTCGGCCGGGGGAGCGGTCGGGGCCGGGTCGGTCTCGACGTACACACACGTCGGGCGGTCGGAGGCTCGGGCCGCCGTCAGCGCCTCGCGCAGCTCGCGCACGGTCTTGGCGCGCAGCACGTCCATGCCGAGGCTGGCGGCGTTGGCGGCGAGGTCGACGGGCAGCGGGGCGCCGGTGAACGTGCCGTCGGCGGCCCGGAAACGGTAGGCGGTGCCGAACCGCTCGCCGCCGGTCTCCTCCGACAGGCCCCCGATGGAGGCGTAGCCGTGGTTCTGGAGGAGGACGATATTGACCGGCAGACCCTCCTGGACGGCCGTGACGATCTCCGTCGGCATCATCAGGTAGGTGCCGTCGCCGACCAGCGCCCACACCGGGGTGCGCGGAGCGGCCTGCTGGACGCCGATGCCGGCCGGGATCTCGTAGCCCATGCAGGAGTAGCCGTACTCCAGGTGGTACTGGCGCGGGCTGCGGGAGCGCCACAGCTTGTGCAGGTCGCCGGGGAGCGAACCGGCCGCGTTGATCACCACGTCGTCGTCGCCGACGGCCGCGTCCAGCGCGCCGAGCACCTGCGTCTGGGTCGGGACCGCGTTCTCGTCGTCGGCCCGGTAGGCGGCCTCGACGACCTCGTCCCAGCGGTCCTTGCCGGCGCGGTACTCGGCTTCGTACGCCTCGCTCACCCGGTGCCCGCCGAGGGCCTCCAGCAGCCCCTCCAGGCCGGACCGCGCGTCGCACACCAGCGTCCGCGCCGCCAGCTTGTGCGCGTCGAAGCCGGTGATGTTGAGGTTGAGGAACCGCACGTCCGGGTTCTGGAAGAGGGTGCCGGAGGCGGTGGTGAAGTCGGTGTAGCGGGTGCCGACGCCGATCACCAGGTCGGCGGTGCGGGCGAGTGCGTCACTGACCGCGGTGCCGGTGTGGCCGATGCCGCCGAGGTCGGCGGGGTGGTCGTGGCGGAGCGAGCCCTTGCCGGCCTGGGTGGAGGCGACCGGGATGCCGGTGGCCTCCACGAACGCCTTCAGCGCCTGCTCGGCCTCGCTGTGGTGGACGCCGCCGCCCGCCACGATCAGCGGCCGCTCGGCCGACCGGACCGCCTCGACGGCAGCCGCCAGTTCCACCGGGTCCGGCGCGGGACGCCGTACGTACCAGACGCGCTCGGCGAAGAACTCCTCCGGCCAGTCGTACGCCTCCGCCTGCACGTCCTGCGGCAGGGCGAGGGTGACGGCGCCGGTCTCGGCCGGGTCGGCGAGCACCCGCATCGCCTGGAGCGCCGAGGGGATCAGCGCCTCGGGGCGGGTGATCCGGTCGAAGTACCTCGACACCGGGCGCAGCGTGTCGTTGACCGACACGTCGGCCTCGACCGGGTGCTCCAGCTGCTGGAGCAGCGGGTCGGGGGCGCAGCGAGGACGCGGTACGGGACACGACGTCCGCCAGTCCGGGCACGCGGTCGGCGACGGCGTGCTGTGCGACGCGTACCGCGAGGCGGC
>NZ_JBEXSH010000691.1:0-5022 GCF_040613555.1 Streptomyces sp. NPDC006265 | reverse complement strand
TAACCCCTCCCCCAAACTCATATTACCTCACCCACCTTCATTGCTTCTTGCCCCGCCCGCGTTTCTCGCCCGGTACACTTCCCATTTCCACTTACGAGTCCCCTGGGCCCCGCCCTGGAGACACCCTCCACCTTGAGGTTGAGGTTCTCCATTACGTCGTAGGCCTTGATGAAACACGCCCCCTCGCCACCCGATGTGTCCGCTATCCAGGGGTGCCAACCAATTCGCGCCACTGCGCGCATTCCATCCGCGTTGTGGTCACAGACGGCGAGCTTGTCACCGTTCGCGGCAAAGCGCACGTGACACCGTTCTCCACCGAGGACGCCATCGATGCCGCCATCGCCCGCGACGAGGACGGCTTCCCCGCGGGAACGGCGGCGCGGAAATCGCGCTCCGGCCAGGTAACATTTCGGCCAGATATTTTCCGGAAACCGTGTGGTGGGCTCCATCGACTGCCGGTTGAATCAAGGTTCGCAAGATGACCTTGGTAAGAAAACGAGGGGTGCACATGGGATTCCACAAGAAGTTGGCGGCGGTACTGGGAGCGACCGCGCTGACCATGAGCGGCATCGCGCTGAACGTGGCGAGCGCGGGCACGGCGGCTGCCGCAGCCTGCGATCACGTGTCGGCGCGCAACATATCCAACGGGGTTGTCGTGGTCGTGGGCGGAGCGAAGGCGTACAAGGAGCCCGCGTCGAAGTGCACGGCGGTGATGAGCATGGCGCCGGGCCACGACCTGAACGCCTGGTGCTACACCATCAACCAATACGGTAACCAGTGGACCCGTGTGAGCGAGGGATGGATCTACAACGGACACCTGGCTCTCAAGTCGGGCACGGTGAAGCACTGCTGACCGGCGTCCGAATCGGCTGACATCCGGCCGGTTCCGCGATTGCTTGAAACGCCCCCTCGGAATTACTTCAATGGTCCGAGGGGCGTTTTGTTGTGATGGGGGCTACGCCGGACGGCGAATGCGAACCGTGACGCATTTCACGCTCCGCTGCAAAGGGACGACCGACTGCGGGGCGGGGCGCGGAAAGGCGGAAGCCGGCAGGGCCGACTGGATTCCGGGCCCACGTGCGGTCACTGCGCACCCGCGGCCTCCACACCTCCTTCTCTGTCGGGTATCCGGTCACCGAACCGGTCCGCCGCGCGATCCGGTCCCCGCCCGAGCAGGTCTGGCACCCGGCCCTGGATCAGGACGGATCCCTGCGCGGCTCAGCCGAGGTCGCCGAGCTGACCGGCATGCTCGACCTGGACCGTCACCCTGACGGCACCCGGATCATCATCCGGCGCGAGCGTTCCCCACCCGGGCGCCTAACCCTCCCTGTTCGACCTCGACGAGAGCATGCGCCACCCGGTCCCCCTCACCGACACCCGCACAGCGGGCAGCGGGCATCACAAAGGGCATATTTGGGAGTTCGCTCGCGCGCATGACGTACCGATCAGTAACCTGATGCGCCGTGACCAGTCGACACAGATCATCGAATACGTCAGAGGGCCTCAACTCCCTTACCCCGCGCCGCCGTACGGTCGTCAAGGCCGCGGCGGCGACCGCTGTCCTGGCCGGCCCGTTGGCGGCGACCCTGCCCGCGCGCGCCGTCGACCAGGCGCCCGCCTTCCTGCACGGCGTCGCCTCCGGTGACCCGCTGCCCGACGGCATCCTGCTGTGGACCCGCGTCACTCCGGTCCCGGAGGCGATACCCGGCTCCGGAGCCGGCCCGGACACCGAGGTGAGCTGGGTCGTCACCCGCGACAAGGCGTTCACCACCGTCGTGGCCAAGGGCTCCACCATCGCGACGGCTGCCTCCGACCACACCGTGAAGGCCGACATCCGCGGTCTGGAGCCGGGCACCGACTACTGGTTCCGCTTCTCCGCCGGCGGCACCGACTCCCCCGCCGCACGCACCCGCACCGCCCCCGCGCACGACGCCGCCGTCACCGGCCTGCGCTTCGGCGTGGTCTCCTGCGCCAACTGGGAGGCCGGCTACTTCTCCCCGTATCGGCACCTCGCGGCCCGCGGCGACCTGGACGCCTGGCTGCACCTCGGCGACTACATCTACGAGTACGGCACCGGCGAGTACGGCACCCGCGGCAAGGTCGTCCGCCCGCACGCACCGGCCCACGAGATCATCACCCTCGCCGACTACCGCGTCCGCCACGCGCGCTACAAGACCGACCCGGACCTCCAGGCGCTGCACGCCACGGCCCCGGTCGTCGCGATCTGGGACGACCACGAGTTCGCCAACGACGCCTGGTCGGGCGGTGCCGAGAACCACACCGAGGGTGCGGAAGGCGCCTGGTCCGCCCGTCAGGCCGCCGCGAAGCAGGCCTACTTCGAGTGGATGCCGGTGCGCCCGGCGATCGCGGGCACCACCTACCGCCGGCTGCGGTTCGGCAAGCTGGCCGACCTGTCGCTGCTGGACCTGCGCTCCTTCCGCTCGCAGCAGGTCAAGGTCGGCAACGGCGAGGTCGACGACCCGGACCGCACGCTCACCGGCCGCGCCCAGCTGGACTGGCTCAAGGCGGGACTGAAGTCGTCCGACACCACCTGGCGGCTGGTCGGCAACTCGGTGATGATCTCGCCGTTCGCCGTCGGCTCGCTCTCGGCCGACCTGCTCAAGCCCCTCGCCAAGCTGCTGGGCCTGCCGCAGGAGGGCCTCGCCCTCAACACCGACCAGTGGGACGGCTACACCGACGACCGCCGCGAGATCCTGGCGCACCTGCGGACGAACGCGATCCGCAACACCGTCTTCCTCACCGGCGACATCCACATGGCCTGGGCCAACGACGTGCCGGTGGACGCCGGCACGTATCCGCTGTCCCCGTCGGCCGCCACGGAGTTCGTCGTCACGTCGGTCACCTCCGACAACCTCGACGACATGGTCAAGGTCCCTCAGGGCACGGTCTCGGCGGTCGCCTCGCCCGTCATCCGCGCCGCCAACCGCCATGTCCACTGGGTCGACACCGACCGGCACGGCTTCGGCGTCCTGGACATCACGGCCGAGCGCGCGCAGATGGACTTCTACGTCATCTCCGACCGCGCGAAGCGCGACGCGACGGCCAAGTGGTCCCGCTCGTACCGCACCCGCAGCGGCACGCAGAAGGTCGAGCGCGTCTACGACCCGGTGTAACCGCCTAGAGGGTCTCGAGGAAGCCGAGTGCCACCCGCCAGGTGGCCTCGGCGGCCTCCTCGTCGTAGTCGGGCAGGTCGGGGTCGGTGTAGAGGTGGCCGGCCCCGGCGTACCGGTACACCTCGACGTCGGCACCGGTGCGGCCCATCTGGAGGTACCAGGCGCTGAGCCAGTCGTCCGTCTCGAAGGGATCCGGCTCCGCCACGTGCAACTGGACCGGCAGGTCCTCCGCCGTGACGTCCGGCGCGATGTCCGACGTGCCGTGCAGGAGCAGCAGGCCGCGGGCCCTGTCGTCGCCTAGGGCGAGGGTCTGGGCGATGGAGGCGCCGAGCGAGAACCCGGCGTACACCAGCCCCCGCTCGGAGTACGGAGCGGCGGCCAGCACGGCCCGCTTCAGCAGCTCCTCCTTGCCGATCTTCTCCTTGTGCCCCATGCCCTCCTCGACCGACTCGAACGTGCGACCCTCGAAGAGGTCGGGCGTCCACACCTCGTGTCCCGCCGAACGCAGCCGGTCAGCGGCCTGGAGGACCGCGGGCCGCAGCCCGAAGGTCGAGTGAAAGAGCATGATGTTCATGAGGCCATGGTGCCAGCCGGGTGTGACGACGCGAGATCACGGCACTAACCACGACGCAGCGGAAGTCACATGTTCATGCACCCCGGGAGCCGGTTAGGTTCGGGGGCATGGAAAACCTGCTACGACCGCTGATCGTGGTCGGTGGCTCGGTCGTGCTCACGCTGGTGATCGGCTGGGCCACCGACTTCCTGCTGCGCAAGGCCGACGCCCGGCATCACGAAACCCCCTTGTGGGGTCTGCTCCGCCGTGGCCGTATCCCGTACCAGCTCGTCCTCTTCGCGGCCCTGCTGAGAGGGTTCTACGACGAGGCGCAACTGCTGGAGGAGCGCCGTGAGAGCATCGGCCAGACGTTGACACTGGTGTTGATCGGGTCGACCGCCTGGCTGGTGAACCGCATCGCGGCGGCGATCGTCGAGACGTCCTACAGCCGCTACGCCAGTGCCCGGGCCCACCGCGATCCGGCCCGGGTCCGCCGGGTGCGCACCCAGGTGACGCTCATCATGCGGGTGCTGTCCGCGATCGTCGGCGTGGTGGCCGCGGCCAGCATGCTGCTGACCTTCCCGGCGTTCCGGGCGGCGGGCGCCTCACTGCTGGCCTCGGCCGGCATCCTGGGCATCGTCGCCGGTGTCGCGGCCCAGTCCACGCTGAGCAACATGTTCGCGGGCTTCCAGATCGCCTTCGGTGACATGGTTCGCATCGGGGACACGGTGGTGGTGGACGGCGAGTGGGGCGCGGTCGAGGAGATCACGCTGACGTTCCTGACCGTCCGCACCTGGGACGAGCGGCGGATCACCATGCCGGTGTCGTATTTCACGTCCAAGCCGTTCGAGAACTGGTCGCGCGGCACCCCCCAGATGACCGGCACCGTCTTCTGGCACCTCGATCACTCCGCGCCGCTGGAGGCGATGCGCGAGAGGCTGCGCGACATCCTGCGCGAGTGCCCGGCCTGGGACGGCCGCGCCTACAACCTGTGCGTCACGGACAGCACCCCGAGCACCATGGAGGTGCGGGCCCTGGCGACGGGCAAGGACGCGGACGACATCTGGACGGTGCGGGTCACGGTCCGCGAGGAGATGATCCGCTGGCTGACCCGCGAGCACCCTTACGCTCTGCCCCGGGTCAACACGGCGGACGCGGTGCTTCCGCCGTCTGCCGGCAGCAACGGTCACCGCCCGCCCCACGAGGCCGTACCGGCCCAGCAGCGCCGCTACCACGGCAACCACAGCTCGGGACGGCCGGAGCGCTGACCACCCGCTCGGACGGATTGAGGGCCCCCGCACGCCGGGGGCCCGCAATCCGTCCGCCGCTGAAGTG
>NZ_JBEXSH010000690.1:0-5024 GCF_040613555.1 Streptomyces sp. NPDC006265 | reverse complement strand
GTCCGGTTTCGCCTCACCGAATTTTCAACAAACTGTTGACGTGCTGTCGCGGGAGGGCGTTAGCTATCGGCACGCCCGTTCAGCACGAAGGTCGAATCCGGCCACGGAGGCTCCCGTGACTTCCACTTCCACGCCGCCGGGCCTGGCCCGGTTCAACACCCTCGAGGAGCACGCGGCCCTCACCGCGCTCCACGAGGCGTGCGCCTCCACGGCGTGGGCGCGACGCCTGCTGGCCGCCCGCCCCTACGCCACCTGCGAGGACCTGTACGCCGCGAGCGACGCCGCCATGGCGGAGCTGACGGCCGCGGACCTCGACGAGGCGATGGCCGGCCACCCGCCCATCGGCCGCCCCAAGCCCGCAGACCCCACCTCGGCGCGGGAGCAGCGGGGCATGGCCGGCGCCTCCGACGCGATCAAGGCGGAGATGCTGGAGCTGAACCTCGCCTACCAGGCGAGGTTCGGACATGTCTTCCTGATCTGCGCCACCGGCCGGACCGGCGAGCAGATGCGTGACGCGGTCAGGGAACGGATCGGCAACACGCCGGAGCAGGAGCGGGAGACCGTCCGCACCGAGCTGGGCAAGATCAACCGTATCCGGCTCGCCCGCCTCGTCGAAGAAGACTGAAGGGGACGCCCGACCATGAGCACCAGCACCACCGCGTCCGTGTCCACGCACATCCTGGACACCAGCGTCGGCCGCCCCGCCGAGGGCGTCGCCGTCCGGCTCTCCGCCCGCACCGGGCGTGCGGCGGACTGGCAGGCGCTCGGCGGCTCCGCGACCGACGCGGACGGCCGGTGCAAGGACCTCCCGGCGCTGCCGGAGGGCACCACCCACGTACGGCTCGACTTCGCCGTCGAGCCGTACTTCGAGAAATCCGCGAACCAGAAGGCCGATGCGCAGCAGGACGCCCCCGCGAATCGGGACAGCGGCGCCGGTGTGTTCTTCCCGGAGGTGGCGATCACGTTCGCCGTCGTGCCGGGCGAGCACTACCACGTACCGCTGCTGCTCAACCCGTTCGGCTACTCCGTTTACCGAGGGAGCTAGCTAGATGACCGTCAATTCCCGCCCTGCCCGCCCTGTGATCCTGGGGCAGAACCAGTACGGCAAGGCCGAGAACCGAGTCGTGAAGATCACGCGGGACGGCGCCACCCATCACATCAAGGACCTGAACGTCTCGGTCGCGCTCTCCGGCGACATGGACGAGGTCCACTACTCCGGCTCGAACGCCCACGTCCTGCCGACCGACACCACCAAGAACACGGTGTACGCGTTCGCCAAGGAGCACGGCATCGAGTCGGCCGAGCAGTTCGGCATCCACCTGGCCCGGCACTTCGTGACCTCGCAGGAGCCGATCAAGACGGCCCGGATCCGCATCGAGGAGTACGCCTGGGAACGGATCGAGGCCTCCGACGCCAACTCGCAGTTCATCGGCGCCGACGAGGTCAAGCACTCCTTCGTCCGCAAGGGCCAGGAGACGCGGCTCACCCAGATCACCTACGACGGTGAGCGCTGGGAGGTCGTCTCCGGCCTGAAGGACCTCGTCGTGATGAACTCGACCAACTCCGAGTTCTGGGGCTACGTCAAGGACAAGTACACGACCCTGAAGGAGGCCTACGACCGCATCCTGGCCACCGAGGTCTCCGGCCGCTGGCGGTTCAACTGGACCGACGACGAGCAGCGCATGCCCCACTGGGAGAAGTCCTACGAGCAGGTGAGGAAGCACATGCTCCAGGCCTTCGCCGAGACCTACTCGCTCTCGCTCCAGCAGACGCTGTACCAGATGGGTGCGCGGATCATCAACAACCGCAGCGAGATCGACGAGGTCCGCTTCTCCCTCCCGAACAAGCACCACTTCCTGGTGGACCTGGAGCCGTTCGGGCTGAAGAACGATACCGCCGACGGAGCTGTGTACTTCGCCGCCGACCGCCCCTACGGCCTGATCGAGGCGACGGTCCTCAGGGACGGCTGCGAGGCGAAGATCCCCGTGGACCTCACCAGCCTCTGAGGTTCCCTCTTTCGGCACCCGTGGCCGGGGAACCCTTCTCCCGGCCACGGCACTCAAAACTTCCAGGGTCCTGCCGTGCCCTCTCCACCACAGCGCAAAGGACGAACCATGGCAGCAGACCGGCGCATCGTCATCGAGAACTGCGCGATCGCGACCGTCGACGAACACGACACCGAGTACGCCTCCGGGCACGTCGTCCTCGCCGGCAACCGCATCGAGTCGCTCGGCGCGGGCAGGGCCCCCGAGGACCTGGAGAACGTCGCACGCCGCATCGACGCCTCCGGCCATCTCGTGACCCCCGGCCTGATCAACACCCACCACCACTTCTACCAGTGGATCACCCGGGGCCTGGCCACGGACCACAACCTCTTCAACTGGCTCGTCGCGCTCTACCCCACCTGGGCGCGCATCGACGAGCCGATGGTCCGCGCCGCCGCCCAGGGCTCGCTTGCGATGATGGCCCGTGGCGGGGTCACCACCGCCATGGACCACCACTACGTCTTCCCGCAGGGCTCCGGCGACCTCTCCGGCGCGATCATCGGTGCCGCCCGCGACATGGGCGTCCGCTTCACCCTCGCCCGCGGCTCCATGGACCGCAGCGAGAAGGACGGCGGCCTGCCCCCGGACTTCGCCGTCGAGACCCTGGACGGGGCGCTGGCCGCCACCGAGGAGACCGTGCGCCGGCATCACGACTCCTCCTTCGACGCCATGACGCAGATCGCCGTCGCGCCCTGCTCGCCCTTCTCCGTCTCCACCGAACTGCTGCGCGAAGGCGCCCAGTTGGCCCGCCGCCTCGGTGTCCGGCTGCACACCCACGGCTCGGAGACCGTGGAGGAGGAGAAGTTCTGCCACGAACTGTTCGGCATGGGCCCGACCGACTACTTCGAGTCCACGGGCTGGCTCGGCGAGGACGTGTGGATGGCGCACTGCGTCCACATGAACGACTCCGACATCGCCGCCTTCGCCCGGTCCCGCACCGGCGTCGCGCACTGCCCGTCCTCCAACGCCCGCCTCGCCGCCGGAATCGCCCGCGTCCCCGACATGCTCGCGGCCGGCGTCCCCGTCGGCCTCGGCGTCGACGGCACCGCCTCCAACGAGTCCGGCGAACTCCACACCGAGCTGCGCAACGCCCTCCTCATCAACCGCCTCGGCGGCCACAGGGAGGCGGCGCTGAACGCCCGTCAGGCCCTGCGCCTCGGCACGTACGGCGGCGCCCAGGTCCTCGGCCGGGCCGCGGAGACCGGGTCCCTGGAGCCCGGCAAGCTCGCCGACCTCGTGCTGTGGAAGCTGGACACACTCGCCCACGCCTCCATCGCCGATCCGGTGACCGCCCTGGTCTTCGGCGCGGCCGCCCCGGTCACCGCGTCCTTCGTGGACGGCCGGCAGATCGTCGAGGACGGGCGGATGCTCACGGCCGACGAGGACGCCATCGCCCGCGCCACGCGGGACGAGGCCCAGCGCCTGGCGAAGATGGCCGCGCGGGCCTGAACACACCGATACTCCGGCCGGGAGGGACGGCTCCCGGCCGGTGGCCGTGGACCCGAGCGGGGACCACGGCGGTCGTCTCCGGGGTGCGCGTGGACGCGCGCGCCCCGGAACGGCCACCCCGTCACTTGGTCCCGCACGACCACCCGCACCACCTCCCTGACACCCACGGCCGCATCGGCGCGGCCGTGTAACCGACCGGAGGGACGCCGCTGTGGCCGACCACCCCGTTGACGAGAAACTCCCCGCCCTCAAGATGGCGACGACCGGCCTGCAGCACGTGGCCGCCATGTACGCGGGCGTCGTCGCCCCGCCCCTGATCGTCGGCGCGGCCATCGGCCTCTCCGCCACCGACCTGACCTTCCTCACCGGCGCCTGCCTGTTCACCGCGGGCCTCGCCACCTTCCTGCAGACCCTCGGCGTCTGGAAGATCGGCGCCCGGCTGCCGTTCGTCAACGGCGTCACCTTCGCCGGTGTCGCCCCGATGACCGCGATCGTCGCCTCCACCGAGGACAAGTCCGACGCCCTGCCCGTCATCTTCGGCGCGGTCATCGTCGCCGGATCGTCGGTGAGTTGACCATCTATTACAACAGCAGCAACGGCGGCACCAACAGCGCCTGCTTCTATCACCGCGGTCCCTCGTACGGCGTTGCCGCCAAGACCTATGTCGGCATCTACAGATGCGCACAGACGTCCGGCGAAGGGCGGACATGCCGTAACACCACTCCTGGTGACATAGACGAGGGAAACTTCGCCTACCAGGCAGGCCCTGTTGGTGTGACGGGCACGGCGAACTACTGCGTCGGCGCGCAGGGCTGGATCGTGTGGGAGCACCCCGCCCCCGATGTAGGGAAAGTGATCATGGGTGTGGCTACCCCCCTCACCCGGGGCTGCTGAGCGGCTCGCTCGCATATGTGCCAGGGCGGCGGGTGATCTCGCCGCCTAAAGCCCGAACATGCCCGGGTCCGCCGCCAGCTTCTTGAAGACCTCCGCGGGGTCGGCGACCAGTCTGCGCTTCTCGAGGTCCAGGATGCCGCCGACCGCCGTGATCTCGGCGGCGACCGTGCCGTCGGCCTTCACCACGCTCTGCTCGATCCGGAACGTCTTGCCGCCGTCCCACGCGAAGGCGCAGGTCACCTCGACCTCGTCGCCCGCGAGCAGCTCGCGTTTGTAGCGGATGGTCGTCTCCAGGGCGACCGGACCCACGCCGCCGCCGATGAGGGCGGACTGGCTGATCCCGGCGGCGTGGAGCAGCGACCAGCGGGCGTGCTCCGCGTAGTTCAAGTACACCGCCTGGTTGAGGTGCCCCTGGACGTCGGTCTCGTATCCACGGACGGTCACAGGGACGGAAAACGGCTTGCTCACGGCTTTCCCTTCTCGCGCCGGGTCTCTCGCACCGGACTCTCGTGCACTGCGCAACGATCCACCGATCTTGGCATGCTCATCACGCCCGGCGCGGCGAAGCGAGCAGATACCGGGTCCCGCCGCGCGGCTCGCGGTGCTCGCTCACCTGCCAGCCTGCCCCTTCCAGGG
>NZ_JBEXSH010000689.1:0-5024 GCF_040613555.1 Streptomyces sp. NPDC006265 | reverse complement strand
CGTCGAGGGATTCACGATGACCGGCGACCCCGTCACCGTCCACGGCACGGGCTTCTTCGCCCGCTGCCTGCAACACGAGTGCGACCACCTGGAGGCACACGAGGCCCCGCCCACCAGCGGGGCCTTCTGCATGCCCGGAGGCTCACCCATGCCCCTCCGCACTACGCCCGCCAAGGCCATCGCACAGATCATGCGCAGGGACCCCAACGGAGTCGGCCAGTACCGAGCAGAGCTGAAGTACTTCCACGTACCCCAGCGCCACATCCTCGGCATGACCAACGCCTACGCGGTCGTGGATGAGGCGTTCACTTGGGGCCAGCCCTCGGGAAACGAAGCCGCCGAGCGCTTCCAGCGAGCCTTCCTCGACGGAGCTGACATAAGGCGCAGCGACTACTACCGGGGCGCCCATCTGGTTCCCCAGGTGCCAGGCGCATCGGCCTACGAGGAGTGATCGCCGTGGACGCCAGACTCCTGCGTCAGGCAGCAGTACACGGCCCCGAGTTCGTGAGCCAGCTACTCCAGCTCGAGGCCGTACTCCACTCCGTCGCAGCCACGCTCGCCAAGGCAGCCACACAGGGCCAAGAGGGGTACGCCCTTGCACCACCCCCCGAGGACACCCCCCACCACGTGACCCGCCCCAGTCAGCCCCCCTATGCCCTCCCGCCCCCGTAAGCCCTGCTCCGTACCCGGATGCCCTGAGACGGTCGCCCAGGGCAGATGCGAGAAGCACACACGCCAGGCTGAGCAGATCAGGGGCAGCAGCTCAGAGCGTGGATACGACAGCAGATGGGCAAGGTGCAGGGCCAACTACCTGTATCACCATCCATGGTGCGTGCTCTGCGGAAGGCCAGCACGCACAGCGGACCACTACCCGCTCTCGCGTAAGCAGCTGGTCGCGCGAGGCGATCCAGACCCAGACGCGGACAAGCATCTGAGGCCACTGTGTGTGCCTTGCCACTCGTCCGAGACCGCACGCCATCAACCCGGAGGGTGGAACGCCCGGTGATCACCCATCAGCCCACACCCGAGCAGCTCGAACGCCTCGAACAGGCACGCCTCGCGGCCTCCCACACCGACGCAGCCGTCGCCGAGGCCCGCGCGAAGCTCGCACAGGCCCTCGCCGAGCACTCCGAGGCACAGGCCGCCCTCAACCGCGCGATCAACACCACCCTCTATGGCACCACCCCTGGGGGGTGACTCCCCCCAGGCCCCCAAGGTCGCCCGCCGGGGAGGGAAAATCCTGTGCCCGCGAATCGGGGCCTTCTGATCGCTGGGCGTAGGCCCCTGCACCGTTACGCATCGTGACCGGACGGGGGTGATCGTCGTGCCGGTCCCCGGACGCAAGCCGAAGCCCGCCCTGCAGGTCGTGCGCGAGGGCAACCCCGGCCACCGGCCGGTACGCGAGGGCGTGAAGGTCCCGCCGTCCGAGCTCACCGAGCCGGACTGGGCCGACGTCTTCCCGGTCGTCAAGGTCCCCGCGAAGCCGCGGGCACCGCGTGGCGCGGACGACGAGGAGCTGAAGGAGTACCGGCGCGAGGTCGAGGCCTGGCAGCGGGTCAAGCTGGCGAGCGAGGCCGCCGACTTCAGCCGGGCCGTGGCCGCGCGCGAGTGGGCGCGCGTCGTCCCGCTCCTGCAGATGGCGGCCGGGCTGTCCGCCGTCGACCGCTCCACAGCTGTGGACTACTGCCTGTGCGTTGCCCGGCTGGAGTGGTGCGAGCGGCGCCTGTCCGTCGAGGGGCTGATCTCGATGGGGCAGCGCGGGCCGTGCCGCAACCCGCTGACGACGATCGCCACGCAGTACCGGACGCAGCTGAAGGCGTACATCGGCGAGCTCGGGTTGTCGCCGTCGTCGCGGGGACGGATCGCGCCGCCGGAGGGCGGGGACCCTGATGACGACTCCGTCTTCGACTGACGGCCGCTACCACCTCACCTTCGAGGACGAAGCCGACGAGCTCCCCGTACCGCACGCCGCGCTGCACGAACTGGGGCTGACCGACGAGGACATCGCCAAGGCCCTGGCCTCCAAGCCGCTGGTCGTGGCGAACCAGGCCCACCTGAAGCCCGGCGCCTGGTTCGACGTGCCGGCCGCGCTGCGGGCGAAGAACGCCATCGAGTCCTTCAAGCACACGAAGGGCCGGTGGGGCGGCACTCCGTTGCTGCTCGCGCCCTGGCAACTGGTGTGGGCGATCGCGCCCGTCTTCGGGTGGCTGTACGACGACGAGGAAGCGGGCCGCCCGGTCCGCGTCATCCGCACCGCGTGGATCGAGGTGCCCCGCAAGAACGGCAAGTCGACAATCTCGTCGGGGGCCGCGCTGACGCTGCTGCTCGCCGACCGCGAGGTCGGCCCCGAGGTGTACGCGGCAGCCGGGTCGCTGGACCAGGCGAAGCGCGTGTTCGACGACGCGAAGCGCATGGCGCAGACCAGCCGGGCCGTGCGTGGGCGCGTGGACGCGCGGGCGGCCGCGCTGCTCACTCCGCGGACCGGCGGAGTGCTGCGGGCTCTGTCGAAGATCGCCGAGACGGCGCATGGCCTGAATGTGTCCGGCGGCGTGATCGACGAGGTTCACGTCCACAAGAAGCGCGACCTGGTCGACGCGATCGAGACCGGCACGGGCGCCCGTGACCAGCCGCTCATCATCTTCATCACGACAGCGGATGAGGGCGACGAGGGCACGATCTACGACGAGAAGCACACGTACACCGTGCGCGTCGCCGAGATGGTCGTGGAAGACCCGTCGCACTACGGCGTGATCTGGGCGGCGGAGGAGAAGGACGACCCGTTCGCCGAGTCGACCTGGCGCAAGGCCAATCCCGGGCTGGGGGCGTCGCCGACGCTGGCGTATCTGCGCAAGGAGGCCGCCAAGGCGAAGGTGACGCCGTCGTACTTCCCGACGTTCTGCCGGTTGCACCTGAACCGGCGGATGCGCTCGAAGGTGCGGTGGCTGCCGATGCCGCTGTGGGACGCCAACGAGGGCGAGCTCACCCCGGCCCGCCGGCAGCGGTTCCAACCGGCGTGGGGCGGCCTGGACCTGTCGGCGGTATCAGACCTGTCGGCGTGGCTGCTGGTGGTGAAGTCCCGCCAGCCCGGCAAGGAACTGGAGATCATCCCCCGTTTCTGGGTGCCGGAGGACCGGTGCGACGAGCTGGGGCACCAGCTGCAGGTGCCGCTGCGCGAGTGGGCGGAGGCAGGGCTGCTGACGCTGACCGAGGGCGACGCGATCGACTACGCCGCGATCGAGGATCAGATCCTGGCCGACTCGCGCACCTACCGGATTCAGCGCGTCAGCTACGACCGGATGTTCGCCGGCGGATCACTGCAGCGCATCGAGGCCAACCCGCGCATCGGCGAGGTCGTCCCGGTCAGCCAGACGTACCTCGGCATGGGCCCGGGGGCGAAGGAGACCGAACGCCTGCTGCGTGAGCGGGCGTTCGTGCACGACGGCCACAAGGTCCTGCGCTGGAACGCGGGATGCGTCGAGGTCATCCGCGACGGCAACGACAACATCCGCCCGGTCAAGCCCAAGCGCGACGAGTCCACATCGCGCATCGACGGCATCGCCGCCCTGGTGATGGCCATGGACGGCTACCTGCGCCGCAAGGCCGTCCAGGACACCGCAGACAGCGCGTGACGCGCAGGAAGGGAGGGCGCACGTGCTCACCGACACGGAGAACCGGCTGGCCGACACGGACAGCCCGGAGACGATGATCCGCAAGCTGCGCGCCCGCCTGGACAAGCGGGAGTCCAAGGTCCAGGAGTGGAACTCCCTGTACGAGGGGGAGCGGCCGCTGAAGTACGCCAGCCCGGAGTTCAGCGAGCAGACCGGGGGCCTGTTCGACGACTTCTCCGACAACTGGTGCAAGACCGTGCCGGACACCCTGCGCGAGCGCCTGGCCGTCATCGACTTCGAGGGCGAGGACGGCACCTCCGACAAGGAGGCGATGAAGGCCTGGAAGCGCACCCGCGCGGACGTCGAGGTCGGCCTGGCGATCCTGGACGCTCTGGTCGTCGCGCGCTCGCACGCCATGGTGTGGAACCCCGGCGGCGCCTCCGACATCACGTTCGTGCCCGCCGGGCAGGCCATCGTGGACTACGTGCCCGGCACCCGCGGTGTGCGGCGTTCCGGGCTGCGGATCTGGTCGGACGGCTCCCACGAGTTCGCCACTCTGTTCGTGCGGGCCCTCCCGGACACCCCGGCCCGCGTCTACCGCCGGCAGCGCACCGTCAACGGCGGCGAGTGGGTGACGCGGGCCATCGGCCTGCGCCGCTCCGAGCAGGTCGACATGGTCAACCCGATGGGTAACGAGGTCCCGTTGGTGGAGATCGCGAACCGGGCACGGCTGCACGGCAAGCCCCAGTCGGAGATCGCCCAGGTGGCCCCGCTGCAGGACGGCGTGAACACCCTGTGGGCGCACCTGTTCACCGCGGCCGACTTCGCCGCGCTGCCGCAGCGTGTGGTCCTCGGCATGGACCGGCCGACCAAGGACATCGTCGACCCCGAGACCGGCGACATCATCGACGTGGAGAACGTCCCGCTGGGGCAATACTCCAAGGACCGCCTGCTGTGGCTGTCGAAGGTCGGCGCGAACATCGGCCAGTTCTCCGCCGCGGACCTGAACGCCTACCTTCAGGTCATCTCGCAGTGTGTCCGGCACATCGCCGCTCAGACCAGGACGCCCCCGCAGTACCTGCTGGGCGAGATGGCGAACATCGCCGCCGACGCGCTGGAGTCCGCGGAGTCCGGCCTGGTCGCCAAGGCCATGGACAAGCAGCTGCACTTCGGCGCCGACCTGCGCGAGATCATGCGGCTGGAGGCCCTCGCCGCCGGCGACCCGGCCCGAGCAGCCTCCCTGTCCATGGGGCGCACCGTGTGGCGCGACGCGCAGTTCCGCTCCGTCGCCCAGTACGCGGACGCCCTGACGAAGTACAAGGCGGCGGGTGCGCCCCTGGCCGACCCCGGCCTTCCGGCCACCGTGCCGGCCATCGGCCGCACCTGGCCCGTCGGCTTGCGCCCCCGTGTCCTGAG
>NZ_JBEXSH010000688.1:0-5050 GCF_040613555.1 Streptomyces sp. NPDC006265 | reverse complement strand
GGCGAGCGAGCCCGCGTTCACGGACGTCGAGTCCGTCAGCGCGTCGAGACGCTCACGTGCGGCTGCCAGGGCCTCGCGGCTCGCTCCGTTCATCGCCCGGCCTCGGCCTTCTCCTCGAGCTCGTCGAGGAACCGGTCGATCACGCGGCTCTGGCGGGCGTGGTCCTCGAGGGACTCCCCGACGAGCTTGCCGGCCAGGTCGGTGGCGAGCTTGCCGACGTCCTGGCGCAGCGCGGACGAGGCGGCCTTGCGGTCGGCCTCGATCTGGGCGTGACCGGCGGCGACGATCTCCTCACGCTGCCGCTGGCCCTCGGCCCGCATCTCGGCGATGAGCGTGGCACCCTGCTCCTGCGCCTCCTGGCGCAGGCGCGCGGCCTCGTGCCGGGCCTCGGCGAGCTGTGCCTTGTACTGCTCAAGGACGCTCTGGGCCTCGGTCTGCGCGGCCTCGGCCTTCTCGATACCGCCCTCGATGGCCTCGCGACGCTCTTCCAGAACCTTGTTGATGTTCGGGAGGAGCTTCTTGGCGAGGAAGCCGAAGACGATGACGAAGGCGATGAGGCCGATGACGAGCTCGGGGATCGGCGGGACGAGGGGATTCTCCATCTCCTCGGCCGCCACAATGAGCAGCTGGCTCATGTGTATGCCTTTCGTCTAGTCGGCTGGTCCGGGGGCGGTTTAGTTGTAGCCGTAGACGAAGGGCATGACCAGACCGATCAGGGCCAGCGCCTCACAGAAGGCGAAGCCGAGGATCTGGTTGGCACGGATCAGGCCGGCGGCCTCGGGCTGACGGGCCAGGGCCTGGGTGCCGTTACCGAAGATGATGCCGACGCCGACGCCGGGGCCGATCGCGGCGAGGCCGTAACCGATGGAGCCGAGCGAGCCGGTGACAGCGGCAAGGGTAGACATGCCAGTTCTTCCTTTTCTCTACGGACCGGTGGGGGTTGGCCACCGGACGGCTTGCGGAGGTCGGGTGCGGGTGGCTCAGTGGTGCTCGGCCAGCGCGCCCTGGATGTAGGTGCAGGTCAGCAGGACGAACACGTACGCCTGCAGGGCCTGGATGAACAGCTCGAAGGCGGTCATCACGACGGTCATCACGAACGAGACACCCGCGTACGCGATGCCGATGCCGTTCAGCAGGTACCAGCTGGCGATCGTGAAGAGCAGCAGCAGGGTGTGCCCGGCGAACATGTTCGCGAAGAGTCGCACGGCGTGGGTGAACGGGCGGATCAGGATGTTCGAGAAGAACTCGATCCCCATCGCCAGCGGAAGCACCGGGCCGAGCGACTTGTCGTAGCCCGTCACATTCTTGAAGAAGCCGACGAATCCGTGCCGCTTGAAGGTCAGCGACACCCACAGGATGTAGACAATGGCCGCGAGCCCCGCCGGGTAGGCGATGATCGATGTGACCGGGAACTGAGCGAGCGGGATGACCGCCCACAGGTTCATCATCCAGACGAAGAAGAAGAGGGAGACGATGAGCGGTACGTACTTCTCGCCTTCCTTCTTTCCGATGGTCTCGTAGACGACCCCGCGCCGGATGAAGTCGTAGCCCGCCTCGGCCACCATCTGGAGCTTGCCGGGAACGACCTGTGGCTTACGGAAGGCCGCCCAGAAGAAGCCGACGATGATGACCGACCCGAGGAGCGCCAGAAGCATCGTCTTGTTGAAGTACACGTTGCTGTCCCCGTCGCCCCAGATGGGCTCGAACAGGAACGAGTGCAGGCCGGGAGAGGGGAAGCCACAACCATCGAAGATGTGGCAATCGGTCTCGAAGGCGAGCACCTGCGTCGGGTCAGCACTCACCGCGGGCTCCTTCAGCGAAACGCATGGGTACGGCAACCTCGTTGTGTCGGCGCGGCACAGGGCCGCAGTTCGGCACGGGACTGGTGTTACGGATGTGGGGGCGGCTGTGGGGCATCTCGCCTCGCGATGGAGCAGGCGTCAGCGCAGATGCCCGCGCCCGCGATGCCGCAGTTGGCACCGGACGATAGCAGGAGATCTCATGCCTCTTTATCCCGGCCCTATCCCTCACGACGAGTGCCCGGACTTTTCGGGCTTCTCGCCCTTCGTCGAATCGGGCTCTACGTAAAGGATCTTGGCCTTCATGTGGGCACGCGTCTGCGCGGCGATCCAAGCGAGGGTGCCGACAACAAGCGTGATTGCAAAGGCCTTGGGGTTGAACAGCGTCGTGTTCTTGAACGCGGCGACGAAGATGAACAACAGCAGGAGCTGCGCCACGTAGAGCATGAGGCCCATCGCCTGGAACAGGTGCGGAAGCGATTTGGCAGTGCGCTGCAAGACATAGAGACCGATACCCATGAAGAGGATCACGACGAGCGTCGCGACGACCGCTCCGATCGCTCCCTTGCCACCGGCGGCCACACCACCGACGACGGCGGCAACAGCACCGACGGCGGCCGTGGGCACGGCAGCCTGGGCCAGAATCCGGGCGTCATTGGACGGCATGGCGGCAACTCCGCTTTCGCAGGGGGCAGGGGTGTCGTCATGGACGAGCGTAGTCCCGGGCTGAGTGGAGACCTCACACCAATGGACCGTCGCACTGCGGCCCTTCGGCTCTATCCGGGGGGTTCTCGTGAACCGTATCACAAACTATTTGATGCAGTCTTTACCTGAAAGTGTGCGGACTCTCACACATGAGAGTGAAGCTGCGCGCCTGAGCGAGAATGACGCCAACATGTCTGGTATTGGGGTGCTTCGCACCCCCAACGCAACCCCACGAGTTGGCAATGCTCTAGTCAGATTCTTACCTTGTCCCCGCCTTACTCTGGTCGGCCCGACGCGAACGAGGGCCGATGGCGGTCGCCCCGTTGACGCCGGCGACCCCGGACACCACGGGCGTGCGGTTCTCGGCCCCGGCCGGGGCGGGCTGGTCCGCCGTCGCCGCCGGGGTGGAGGCCCCGGGTGCGAGGGCCGCGACCGAGCCGCGGCGCCGGTAGCGCGGCGGCACGAAGCGCTCCATCCAGCGCGGAGCGCGCGGCGTGAAGCGCGGCAGCAGAAGCAGGAGCAGCCCGATCGCGCTCAGGAACACCACACCCAGCACGATCCACATGGACGCCGAGTTGACCGAGTAGGCGAGCGCGCCGAAGGCGATCAGCGCCGACCAGAAGTACATGAGCAGCACCGCACGGCTGTGCGAGTGGCCGATCTCCAGGAGCCGGTGGTGCAGGTGGCCGCGGTCGGCGGCGAACGGGGACTGGCCGCGCCAAGTGCGGCGCACGATCGCCAGGATGAGGTCGGCGGCGGGCACGGCGATGATCGTCAGCGGCAGCAGCAGCGGGATGTAGACCGGGACCGTCTGGTGCACGGCCTCCTTCTCGGACCCCACATACAGGTTGAGCGCGTCCGGGTCGACCTGCCCCGTGACGGAGATCGCGCCGGCGGCCAGGACCAGGCCGATCAGCATCGAGCCCGAGTCGCCCATGAAGATCCGCGCCGGGTGCATGTTGTGCGGCAGGAAGCCCAGACACATGCCCATCAGGATCGCCGAGAAGAGGGTGGCCGGGGCGGCGGCCTCGATGCCGTACGAATACCAGATGCGGTAGGCGTACAGGAAGAACGCCGTGGCGGCGATGCAGACCATGCCCGCCGCGAGGCCGTCCAGGCCGTCGACGAAGTTGACCGCGTTGATCGTGATGACGACCAGCGCGACCGTGAGCAGGGTGCCCTGCCACTGGGTGAGCGCGACCGAGCCGATGCCGGGGACCGGCAGCCACAGGATCGTCAGACCCTGCACGACCATCACACCCGCGGCGATCATCTGGCCGCCCAGCTTGATCAGGGCGTCGATCTCGAACTTGTCGTCCAGCACCCCGATCAGCCAGATCACCGCCGCCCCGGACAGCAGGGCCCGGGGTTCGTTCGACGTCTCGAAGACCTGGCTGAGGTTGGTCAGGTGGTCGGCGACCAGCAGGCCCGCGCACAGGCCGAAGAACATCGCGATACCGCCGAGGCGCGGAGTGGGCTCCCGGTGCACGTCACGTGCCCGGATCTCCGGCATCGCTCCGGCCACGATCGCGAACTTCCGTACCGGCCCTGTCAGCAGATACGTCACCGCGGCCGTGATGCAGAGCGTCAGGAGGTATTCACGCACAGGCTTCCTCACAGGTCTCGCTGGCCATCTCAGCCCCACACCCTAGCGATGCGCGCATATGGGTGGGGACTTCCGGGTAGCGACGATGGTTGCACGAGTGGCTGTGCACCCTGATGCGCTTACCCCGACTCAAGCGGGATACGGCGGAAATCGACCGGCCAGCTCCCGAACATCTTCACGGGCTCTCGAGGTCTCCGTCACGCCCCGCAGCACCCCGGTGAGCAACTCGGCGATCCGGACCATCTCCGCCTCACCCATCCCCTGCGTGGTGATCGCGGCCGTGCCGAGCCTGAGTCCCCGGGCGTCGCCGTGCGGCAGCGCACAGCAGTCCATGACCAGGCCCGCCGCGGCCAGACGGCCCCGGGCGGCGCGTCCGTCGACGCCGAGCGGCGCCGGGTCGGCGGTGATCAGATGGGTGTCCGTGCCGCCCGTGGTGACGACCATGCCCGCCGCGGCCAGCCGGGCCGCCAGAATCCGCGCATTCGCCACCACCTGATGGGCGTACGCGGCGAACGCCGGTGTTGCCGCCTCCCCGAACGCGACCGCCTTGGCGGCGATGGTGTGCATCTGCGCACCACCCTGTGTGAAAGGGAACACGGCCCGGTCGACCCGCTCGGCCAGCTCCGCGCGGCACAGGATCACGCCGCCGCGCGGACCCCGCAGCACCTTGTGGGTGGTCCCGCAGACGATGTCCGCGTACGGCACCGGATTCGGGGCCGCTCCCCCGGCGACGAGGCCGAGGGGGTGCGCGGCGTCCGCGATGAGGTACGCGCCCACCTCGTCGGCGACCTCGCGGAAGAAGGCGTAGTCGACATGGCGCGGGTAGGCGATCGAGCCGCACACTATCGCCTTGGGCCGGCGCGTGCGGGCCAGCGTGCGCACCTGCTCGTGGTCGATGAACCCGGACTCGGCCTCCACGCCGTATCCGACGAAGTCGAAC
>NZ_JBEXSH010000687.1:0-5052 GCF_040613555.1 Streptomyces sp. NPDC006265 | reverse complement strand
GCTCGCCGCGTCGTTCGACTCCCGCTCGCCGCGCCGCAGCACGGCCCGGATCCGGCCAAGGTCCCCGAGGAACTGGGGCACCTCGCCGGCGACCTCTACGAGCAGGCACCGGGCGCTCCCGGTTCCGACGACCCCACAGATTCCCCCGACCCCGACCCCGACCCCGACCAGGAGCCGGGTACCGAACCCCCCGTACCTGCCGAAGGGGCTGAGAAGTGACTCTCGCCGCCGCCACCAACGAAAACCTCGCGAGCATCAGCAATGTGCTGATCTACTCCGCGATGGCCGTCTACACCCTGGCCTTCTTCGCGTACATCGCCGAATGGCTCTTCGGCAGCCGCAGCAAGGTCGCCCGGACCGCCGCCGCGCTCACCACCAAGGCGGACGCCGAGAAGGCGGCCCCGGCCGTCACCGTGAACCAGGCCGGCGGCACCGCCGTGCTGGAGCGCCCGAAGGTCACCGTGCGGGCCGTGGCCGGTCAGCGCGACGTGCCGGACGGTCCCGGGGCGCACGGCGGAGACGAGCAGGGCGACCTGTACGGCCGGATCGCCATCTCCCTCACGGTGCTCGCCTTCCTGATCGAGTTCGGCGGTGTCCTCACCCGCGCCCTGTCGGTGGAGCGGGCCCCGTGGGGCAACATGTACGAGTTCAACATCACCTTCTCCACGGTCGCGGTCGGCGTGTACCTCGGGCTGCTGGCCCTGAAGAAGAACGTGCGCTGGCTCGGCCTGTTCCTGATCACCTCGGTCCTGCTCGACCTGGGCCTGGCGGTCACGGTCCTGTACACCGCCAGCGACCAGCTGGTCCCGGCCCTGCACTCGTACTGGCTGTACATCCACGTCTCGACGGCGATCTTCTGCGGCGCGGTCTTCTACGTGGGCGCGGTCGCCACGATCCTGTACCTCTTCAAGGACTCCTACGAGAGCAAGCTCGCGAGCGGCGGCACGCCCGGCACCTTCGCGACCTCCGTCCTGGAGCGGCTGCCCTCCTCCGCCTCCCTCGACAAGTTCTCCTACCGCGTCAACGCGGCCGTCTTCCCGCTGTGGACGTTCACGATCATCGCGGGCGCCATCTGGGCCGGCGACGCCTGGGGCCGCTACTGGGGCTGGGACCCGAAGGAGACCTGGTCCTTCATCACCTGGGTCGCCTACGCCTGCTACCTGCACGCCCGCGCCACCGCCGGCTGGAAGGGCCGCAAGGCCGCCTACCTGGCCCTCATCGCCTTCGGCTGCTGGCTGTTCAACTACTACGGCGTGAACATCTTCGTTTCGGGCAAGCACTCCTACGCCGGCGTGTAGCACTCCGGGTGCGAGGGCAGGGCGGGGAGAGCTCGCCTGCCGCTCGAACCGCTACGGCCTTCCCTTTCCGGCCGGAGACCAGGCCGGGCCGGCAAGGAGGGCGTTCCGTCCCGGACGGGGTTTCAGGGCCAAGCTCGATGGTGTGATCCGGCGGTGCAGGGAAGGGGCGACGGCGGTCCGGGACGTGGAGCGCGTTCCCGCTGCACACTGCAGGGTGGCGCGCGCCTGAGGTTCCACCACCAGGGTTCACTCAGCCGACCTGGCGTGTGCACCCGGGTCAACAGCAGCACGCAGATCACCGCGGTGAGCCCCGCCCACGCGGCCGGCGCCGCCGCGGTCACCGTGACCACCTCCGGCGGCACCAGCAACCCCCTCAGCTACATCTACCTGTCAGCGCCCACTCTCGCCTCCCTCGCTCCTGCGCAGGGACCGACACACGCCGGGACCGTCATCACCCTGACCGGCAGCAACCTCACGACGACCACCGGCGTGCACTTCGGAACCACCCCCGTGTCCTTCACGGTGGCCTCCCCCACACAGATCACCGCCGTCGCCCCCGCAGGCCCCGCCGGACCGGTCGCCGTCACGGCCACCACCCCCGCCGACACCAGCAACGGCCTGCCCTACACGCGGATCGACGCCCCGGCCATCTGACCCCGTCAAGCGAGATGCGCCCGCAACGGGCTCCTGCCGTCCGGCGGCCATGAGGGCCTGGCAAGCCGGCCGCCGCCCGTATCAGCCCTGCCGCGCGACGCCGGTGATCACCTCCCGCAGCCGGGTCGCGTACAGGGACAGGTTCTTGTGCGCGATGTCGGTGTCCGGATAGCGGCATGCGAACCACAGGCCCTCATGGAGTCTGTTCACCCAGACGCAGACCCGGTCGCCGTACGACACCCTGACCAGTCCGTAGGCCTTCAGCTCGGCCCACCGCTCGGAGCCGGGCACGTCGCGGGCGTCGAGGAAGGACACCAGGGAATACAGGTCGGGAGACGTGGGACGGAAGTCCGTTCCGAGCAGTCGCAGTACCCGCTCGAGGGGCGTGCGGGCCAGCCGCCGGTTGGCGCGCAGCGCGGTGCGTGCGTTCTCCAGAGCTCCCTGGAAGTCATGGACCTCCGCCAGCTGGATCTCGACCGGTGCCCCGCCGACGTACCAGCCCACGGAGTCCGACCACCGGGACGTCGCCCGGGTGTGGAACGGTACGACGCTGCGGAAGACGGGCTCCCCGCCGATCTCATGCACGATGAGCGCGGTGGCCGCCAGCACGCCGACCAGACTGCCGCCGTAGGGTCGGCAGTGCGCCTCGAACGCGGCGGCGTCGTCGGCGTCCACCAGCGGCCCGCACAGCACCTTCTGCCGGGGCAGTCCCCCGTCGGGGTCCAGGCCGAGATCGACGGGGAAGTTCGGCAGCTGCCCGTCGCAGTTCTTGATGAACTCCCGCCAGCGGGCCACTGTGTCATGGCCGTCGTCGATCTTGTCCGCGTCCGCCCGTTCGGTTTGGCAGAAGTCGACGTAGCTGGCGGCGGGGTGCTCCTCCGGGGAGCGGCCCGCCGCGGCCGCCGCACAGAGTTCATGGAGGGCGGCTGGGATGTTCTGGAGCGAGTAGGCGTCGACGTTGCTGTGGTCGAAGGCCATGTACACGCTGGTGCTGTCGTCCCGGACGACGGCCGCGTAGATGAAGTTGGGCCAGCGGAGTGCGTCCGCCACGGTGTCGAACCGGTTCTGGAGATGCAGGCCCAGCGTCGTCTCGTCCGTGAACTCGCCGATCTCCTCCCGCTGCAGGCGCACGCTCTCGCTGTCGAGCGTGAACCGGACCATCTCGTCATCGGGCGGCCCGGACCAGGTGAAGCCGCTGCGCAGCGTCTCGTGCCGCAGTGTCCAGGCGTGCAGAGCGTCCTGGAGGACGTCCAGGTCCGTGCGGCCGGGGAGGTCGAAACTCACGCCGATCCAGGTCGGTACGAACAGTCCGTCCTCACGCACGGACCGGGAGGCCCTGATGTGCGACTCCTGGATATAGGCAGGAGGCCGGGAGTCCTCCGGGAGGCCCTGCACCGTCGCGGCGGCGGCCGGATCGAGCGTCCACTCCACGAGTCGTCCTGGCCGGAGCTCACAGTGCTGGATGTCCGTCATGCGCACGAGACGTCTCCGTTCGCCGATGGGATGTTCAGACCATCAGTTGCCGTGGGGACGTACGACCCACACCGGAAGGCGTGACTTTTCAGTGGAACGGATGCCATCCCGCGGGGCGAGCAGTCCGCAAGGCGGTGGGGGACATCCGTGTCAGCCGCCGATGTCCTCGCTCCACAGTTCCGGATGCTCGGTGACGAAGGCGCGCATCAGCTCGATGCTCTCGGGGTCGTCCAGCAGGACGATCTCCACGCCGTGTCGGGCCAGCCAGTCCTGCCCGCCCTGGAAGGTGGTCGCCTCGCCGATCACCACCCGGGAGATGCCGAACTGCCGGACCAGTCCGCAGCAGTACCAGCACGGCGACAAGGTGGTCACCATCGTCGTGCCCCGGTACGACCGCTGCCGTCCCGCCGCCCGGAAGGCCGCTGTCTCCGCGTGCATCGCGGGGTCGTCGTCCTGGACACGGCGATTGTGTCCGCGGCCGAGGAGAGTCCCGCCGGGGCCGTACAGCGCGGCGCCGATGGGGACACCGCCCTCGGCGAGGCCGGTGCGGGCCTCCTCCAGGGCGGTGGCGAGCCACGCGCGGGCTTGTGCCTGGTCCATGGCCCATCCATGACCTGCCGGAGCCGCTTCGTAACCTGGCCCCGGTCATCGTCGTGCGTGCGGCGGACGAGTTGCCGGGCGCCTCTCGGCCGTCGCCGACCGGATCACCGGCGGCACCGAGCCGTCCGCCGGCCGCGCCGGCCGTCATCACCTTGCTGATGGCCCCGGCTCGTCCGCTGTCGATCCTGTCGTCGTCCCGGCTGCGGTGAACCGGTCGAGGTAGGAGTGCAGGGCGCCCGCCCCCTCGATCATGACCCTGGTGCGGGCCGTCAGTGCCTGACCGCGGGCAGCGACGGCCGCCCGCAGCGCCGCACTGCCGCCCTCCCGACGCAGCCCCTCCAGCACCGGCCTGATCTGGTCGAACAGATAGTGGCTGCGGCGCAGGGTGTGCACGAGCCGGGCGTCGCGCACATCGGCCGGCTCGTAGACCCGGTATCGCGTGCCGCGCTCGCGTCCCGGTGTGAGCAGCCCGGCCCCCTCCCACACGCGCAGCGCCGACGTCCGTACGCCCAGCAGCACCGCCACCTCCCCGATGCGCAGGCCGCCCGAGCGAGGCAGGGGGGCGGGCGGCTTCGCCGCCAGCAGTTCCAGGGCCTCGCTCGCGGCCCGCAGGGAGACCCGCTCCTCGTGCAGGGCGGCGTGCGCGGCGTCGACCAGGGCGAGCGCGCCCGGGACGTCCCCCTGGTGCAGGGCCCGCGTGATCGCCGTCGCCGTCACCGGCCCGTATCCCCGCATCAGCGTCCGGTACGCCAGCAGCGCGCTGCGGTGCACCTCCCCGAAGACGCGGTATCCGGACGAGGTTCGCGCAGCCGGCGGGAGCACCCCGGCGTCCTCGTAGTTGCGGATCTGCTGCGTCGAGATCCCGGCCAGCCGGGCCAGGTCGACGGGGCGGAGGCGGCGGTCGTTCGTCATCGATTTGAAGGTTACGGCAGGAACCAGGCCGCAGGGCCCTCTCAAGTCTCAACACCGCACTTCAATGGAAGACTTGAAGGAATGGACGACTGTATCCGCGTCACCGGCGCACGCC
>NZ_JBEXSH010000686.1:0-5064 GCF_040613555.1 Streptomyces sp. NPDC006265 | reverse complement strand
GGCACCAGAGGGACGAGCAACGCCGCCGCGACCGCGCGGTGGGGCCAGCCCGGCCGCTCCGCGGCGAGCACGTACGCCACCGTGGCCACCCAGATCAGCGCGAAGTACGTGTCCCAGAGCCGGAACGAGCGCTCCCAGTGATAGGCGCTCGCAGCCTCGCTCATGCGGCGCGCCGGTCCTTCCAGCGGAACGTCAGCAGACACAGGGCCAATCCTCCGACGCACCACGCGCCCAGCACCAGGGCCACGCGTCCCAACTCCCAGCTCCCCGCCTGCTCCAGCACCTGCGCCGACTCCGGCAGGAACACCCCGCGCAGCCCCTGGCACATCCACTTCAGCGGGAACAGCGCCCCGATGTTCAGCATCCAGTCCGGGATGGTGCCGATCGCGATGTACACCCCGGAGATGAACTGCAGCACCAGGAAGGGCAGGACGACCACCGAGCTCGCGCTGTTCGCGGAGTTCGGGACCGAGCTGATCGCGATGCCGAGCAGTGCACAGGCCGTGATGCCCAGCACGAAGATCCACGCCAGGTCGAACCAGCGGCCCGCGTCCGAGGGGAGGTCCACGCCGTAACAGGTCGTGCCGACGAGGAGGAGGACCGCCGTCTCCAGCAGACCGGTGAACAGAACCAGCCAGATCTTGCCCAGGAAGTAGGCCGTCGGCGGCATCGGCGTGCCGCGCAGCCGGCGCAGCACCTTGTCCTCCCGCTCGATCGCGATCGAGATGCCGAGCGCCTGGAAGCTCGTCGACATGATCCCGGCGGCCATCATCGCCGGCACGTACAGCTGCGAGGCGGTGACACCGGCGCCCTCCACGTCGTCCCGGAAGATCGACGCGAACAGGAACAGGAAGACGACCGGGAAGGCGAACGTGAACACCACCTGGTCGCGCTGGCGGAAGAACTGCCTGATCTCCAGGGCACCCCGCCGCAGCCCCAGCCCCCACGCGCCGGGCAGCCGCCCGACGCCGACCTCACCGCGCTCCCGTACGACGGCCGTGGTCACCGTGCCTCCTCCTCGGACTGTCCGGTCAGCCGGAGGTAGACGTCCTCCAGCGTGGGGCGGGTGACCGTCAGCCCCGGGATCTCGCCGCCGAAGCGCCGCATCAGCCCGGCGACGGTCCGGGTCGGCGTCCCGGTGCGCTGCGCACGCGGGGTGCCGTCCGGCTCGGCCCAGGCGACGGTGGCCTCGGTGCCGTACCGCTCCCGCAGGGCTCCGGGTTCTCCCTCGGCGACGATCCGGCCCTTGGCGACGATGGCCAGCCGGTGCACGAGGGCCTCCGCCTCCTCCAGGTAGTGCGTGGTCAGCACGATGGTCGTGCCGTCGTCGGCCAGGGCGCGGATCAGCGACCAGAACTGCCGCCGGGCCGCCGGGTCGAACCCGGTGGTCGGCTCGTCCAGGAGCAGCAGGTCGGGGCCCCCGATCACACCGAGTGCCACGTCCAGACGCCTGCGCTGCCCGCCCGACAGCGCCTTGATCCTGCTGTCCGCCTTCGCCTCCAGACCGACCAGGCCGATGACCTCGTCCGGGTTCCGCGGCCGGGGGTAGTAACGGGCGAAGTGCCGTACGGTCTCACGGACCGTCAACTCGGCGGGCGCCGATTCGTCCTGCCAGACGATTCCGACCCGGGAACGCCACGCGCGCGTGCCGGTCGCCGGGTCCGACCCGAGCACGGACACCTCGCCCGCGTCCCGGTCCCGATTGCCCTGGAGGATCTCCACCGTGGTGCTCTTGCCCGCGCCGTTGGGTCCGAGCAGGCCGAACACCTCGCCCCGCCGGATGCCGAGATCGATGCCGTCCACGGCGGTCACGCCCCCGTAGCGCTTGCGCAGCCCCCGCACATCCACGGCGAGTTCGTACCCCTGTGCTGTCATGCGACGAGCGTCGGCCGGAACACACCCCTCAGGGACGACCGGGCGGCCATGCTTATGTCCACTGAACGGTGGACACGGGCGTCGGTGCGGCACAATGGCACTGCCCGAAGATATTCAGGTCTCAAGTGACGGAATCGGCGTGATGAGCAAGACGACAGTCAGGGACGTCTCCACGGAGCCCGAGCCCGAGCCCGAGCGCGCCGAGGCCGCGCCCCGCGCGGAGGGCGGCAGCCGGGCCCTGGCCTTGCTGCTGGTGATCACCGGCGCGGCCGGACTGCTCGCCGCCTGGGTCATCACGATCGACAAGTTCAAGATCCTCGAGGCCAAGGCCGAGGGCAAGACGTTCACGCCCAGCTGCAGCCTCAACCCGGTCGTCTCCTGCGGCAGCGTCATGGAGAGCAAGCAGGCCGCGGTCTTCGGTTTCCCGAATCCGATGCTCGGCCTCGTCTGCTACGGGATCGTCATCGGCGTCGGCGTGGCGCTGCTCGCCCGGGCCCGCTTCCCGCGCTGGTACTGGCTCACCTTCAACGCCGGTTGCCTCTTCGGCGTGAGCTTCTGTGCCTGGCTGATGTTCCAGTCGTTGTACCGGATCAACGCGCTGTGCCTGTGGTGCAGCTTGGCCTGGGTCGCCACGATCCTGATGTTCTGGTACGTGACGTCGTTCAACATCCGCAAGGGCTTCCTGCCCGCCCCGAGCTGGCTCAAGAGCTTCTTCGGCGAGTTCACCTGGGTCATGCCCATGCTGCACATCGGCATCATCGGCATGCTGATCCTGACCCGCTGGTGGGACTTCTGGCTCAGCTGAGCCCGGCCGTCCCCGGCGCCGGCCGGACTGTCGGTGCCGTGAACTAGGGTTTCTGACGTGGAGCCCGACCTTTTCACCGCCGCCGCCGAAGAACGCCAGGAGAAGGAGCCGTCCAGCAGCCCCCTGGCGGTGCGGATGCGCCCGCGCACCCTCGACGAGGTCGTGGGCCAGCAGCATCTGCTGAAGCCGGGCTCACCCTTGCGCAGACTGGTCGGAGAGGCCTCCGGCCCGGCCGGACCCTCCTCGGTGCTCCTGTGGGGCCCGCCCGGCACCGGCAAGACCACCCTGGCCTACGTCGTCTCCAAGGCGACCGACGCCCGCTTCGTGGAGCTGTCCGCGATCACCGCCGGCGTCAAGGAGGTCCGCGCGGTCATCGACGGCGCCCGCCGTGCCTCCGGCGGCTTCGGCAAGGAGACCGTCCTCTTCCTCGACGAGATCCACCGCTTCAGCAAGGCCCAGCAGGACTCCCTGCTCCCGGCCGTCGAGAACCGCTGGGTGACGCTCATCGCGGCGACGACGGAGAACCCGTACTTCTCGATCATCTCCCCCCTGCTGTCCCGCTCCCTCCTGCTCACCCTCGAACCGCTCACGGACGAGGACATCAGGAGCCTCATCCGCCGCGCCCTCACCGACGAGCGTGGCCTCAAGGACGCCGTCACCCTCCCCGAGGAGACCGAGAACCACCTCCTGCGCATCGCCGGCGGTGACGCCCGCCGCGCCCTGACCGCCCTGGAGGCGGCCGCCGGAGCCGCCCTCGACAAGGGCGAGGCGGAGATCGGCCTGACCACCCTGGAGGAGACGGTCGACCGGGCCGCCGTGAAGTACGACCGCGACGGCGACCAGCACTACGACGTGGCCAGCGCCCTGATCAAGTCCATCCGCGGCTCCGACGTCGACGCCGCCCTGCACTACCTGGCCCGGATGATCGAGGCCGGTGAGGACCCCCGCTTCATCGCCCGGCGCCTGATGATCTCCGCGAGCGAGGACATCGGCCTGGCCGACCCGACCGCCCTGCAGACGGCGGTCGCCGCCGCTCAGGCCGTCGCCATGATCGGCTTCCCCGAAGCCGCCCTCACCCTCAGCCACGCCACGATCGCCCTCGCCCTGGCGCCCAAGTCCAACGCCGCGACCACTGCGATCGGCGCCGCCCTGGAGGACGTCCGCAAGGGCCTGGCCGGCCCCGTCCCCGCCCACCTGCGCGACAGCCACTACCAGGGCGCGACCAAGCTCGGCCACGGCCAGGGCTACGTCTACCCGCACGACCTGCCCCAGGGCATCGCGGCCCAGCAGTACGCCCCCGATGAGCTGAAGGACCGCGAGTACTACGAGCCGACCCGGCACGGCGCGGAGGCCCGCTACGCGGACGCGGTGGAGTGGACCCGGAAGAACCTCGGTCGAAAGCGGTCCTGAGCACCCTGTAAACTCGACCGGAGTGCCGCGTCCCGTGCAGTCAGAACGGGGCAGTCGGCCGGAGCCCGATCCCCCGGGATCGGCTCCAGGAGCGTCGCGCACCGTCGAACGGTGTCGCGGGCAGCCCACCACCACCCGTCGCAGGACGGGAGAGGTCGGTGGGCCACTCGCGTGCTGCACGTATGTGCCCAGACCAGGGGAGCGGCTGCCCACCCGGTGCCCATCAGGGCCCCAGGCGGGTTTCCCCGGCTGCGGATGCGACCTCCCTCAACCCTGACAAGCCGATACAAGGAAAGCGAAAAACAGTGGCGAACCAGTCCCGCCCCAAGGTCAAGAAGTCGCGTGCCCTCGGCATCGCGCTGACCCCGAAGGCCGTCAAGTACTTCGAGGCCCGCCCCTACCCGCCGGGTGAGCACGGCCGCGGCCGCAAGCAGAACTCGGACTACAAGGTCCGTCTGCTCGAGAAGCAGCGTCTGCGTGCGCAGTACGACGTGTCCGAGCGCCAGCTCGTCCGCGCCTACGAGCGTGCCTCCAAGGTCCAGGGCAAGACCGGTGAGGCCCTGATCATCGAGCTGGAGCGCCGTCTCGACGCCCTGGTCCTGCGGTCGGGCATCGCCCGCACGATCTACCAGGCCCGCCAGATGGTCGTGCACGGCCACATCGCCGTCAACGGCAAGAAGGTCGACAAGCCCTCCTTCCGTGTCCGTCCGGACGACGTCGTGCAGGTCCGCGAGCGCTCCAAGGAGAAGACCCTCTTCACGATCGCTCGTGAAGGTGGCTTCGCCCCCGACGGTGAGACCCCGCGCTACCTCCAGGTGAACTTCAAGGGCCTGGCGTTCCGCCTGGACCGCGAGCCGAACCGCAAGGAGATCCCGGTGATCTGCGACGAGCAGCTCGTCGTCGAGTACTACGCCCGCTGATCTTCCTCGGCGACGCGGTACCACCGGCCTCGCGCCGAGCCCGCTGCCTCCCAC
>NZ_JBEXSH010000685.1:0-5065 GCF_040613555.1 Streptomyces sp. NPDC006265 | reverse complement strand
TGTGCGGCTCCCGAACGGGCTCTGAGGGGCGCTCAGCCGGTGACGAAGTTGTGCAGCCCCGGCACGTGCAGGGTCCCGCCGAACTGGCCGGCCTGCTGGACCTTCACGTTGGTGAAGTAGATCAGCGGGATGTTCAGCGGCGGCGGGTGCTCCGGGTCGAACGTGATCGGTATCAGCCCGAGCAGGTTGCCGGAGATGCTCTCCGTGTACATCACGGTGTCGCCGTCGCGGATCGTGGACGTCGAGCCCTTGGCCGCCTGCACGTGGTAGGTCTTGCCGGACTGCTTGTCCTGGACGGTCTGGTGCAGGTCACCGATGTCGGTGCCGCCGGATATGACGTACTTCAGCACCTTCTTGACGGTACCGTCGGCGGTCCGCACCTCGACGACGCCCTTGTAGTCGGCGCCCTTCAGCGTCAGCGAGCTGGCGTTGAGGAACCACGGGTCGTCCGGCAGCGGCACCTTGTTGTCGACGCCGCCCTCGGCGTCGGTGGCGGCCGGGCAGTCGTCGGCGTCCGTGGTGGCGCTCGGGGAGGGGCTGGGCGAGGCGGTGGCCTCCTTCGCCTTCTCCGCCGCGTCCTCGGCCGCCTTCTCGACGGCCTTGGTGGTGTCCTCCACCGTCTCGCCGGCGTCCTTCACCGTGTCGGACGCCTTGTCGGTGGTGTCCTTGACGGTGTCCTCGACCGTGCCGGTGGCCTTCTCGGTCGTGTCCTCGGTACCGGAGGCGTCCTCGGCCGGCTTCTCGGCGCTCTGCGACGCCGAGGCGGACGGGGTCGGGCTGGGGCTCGCCCCGTCCTTCCCGCCGTTGAAGATGCCGCCGATCGCGTCGCCGATGTCCTCCAGGATGTTGCCGCCGCTCTCGGACGGCGAGGGGGACGGGGTGGCGGCCTCGTCGTCGCCGCCGGTGGCGGGAGCGCTCGTGGACGGGGTCGGCTCCGGCTCGGCTTTGCCGTCGGAACCTGAATCCGACGAAGAGGAACCGCCGTTGTTCGCCTCCGTACCACCCGAGGGGGACGGCTTCGGGGCGGTGTCGCCCTGGTCGTCCTTCTCGTCCGTCGCGCCGTCGCTCGCCGAGGGGGACGGCGTGGGCGAGGCGGACGGGTCGCCGTTGGAGTCCTTGCCGGAGTCCTCCAGGGCCGCCACACAGTCCTTGTACTCGTCGGCCGTCAGGCTCTTCGACGTCGGCGCCGCCGGAGTGTCGCTGTCGGCGATGGCGAGCGTCGACGTGAAGCCCATGCCCATGAGCACCGCCGTCGGCATCGCCGCCATGGCTATCGCCTTGCCGGCCGGCCTGTTGAACCTGGTGAACAGCGGCTTCTTGGGTGCCGCGTGGCGCGGCCCGGTTCTCACACGGGACGCCTCCACATCAGCCCCGTGGGTCACCTCGTCAGCCGGCACTGTGCCTCCCGTTCGCCCCGTTGGCCGGGTTCGTTCCTGACAGATCGTTCGGCTCGTCCACCGCGTCCACGGGCTTCAGCACCGTGGTGTCGTGGTCGGTGGCCTCGGGAGTCCCGCCCGTGCCGGTGCTGGCCATGGCGGCGGGCTGTCCCGCGGGACGTGCGCCCGGCGCCCAGGCCACGGCCATCGCCCCGCCCATGAGGGCGAGGAGGAAGCCGATGAGGAAGCCGCCGAGGTTGGACACGGGAATGGACACCAGTGCCAGCAGGATCGCCGCGACTCCCGCGAAGACGCGGACGTGCTTCTGGAACCAGAGGCTCACGCCCAGTACGACGAGCAGCACGCCGATGATCAGGGACCCGGCACCCGCGGTGGTCGCCATCGCCAGCGTCAGGTGACCGATCTGGAGGTTCGCGTACGGGAAGTAGGCGATGGGCAGTCCACTGAGGAGGACGAACAGCCCGGCCCAGAACGGCCGCTCACCCCGCCAGGCGCGGAACTGCTGCCTCCGGACGGTGAACTGGCCGGTGGCGGCAGGGGTCTCGGCGCTCATGGAAAAACAGCTCCCTGGTACAGCGTTGCTGTGGTGGTGATGTGGGCCCCGCGTGAAGGCGCGACCGGAAGGTGGACGGGCGGGGGCGCCACCGGCTCCCCCGCCCGTCATCGAGTGCTTAGTAGCACTCCTTGACACCCGTCGACAGCGACATCTTCAGGCCGCTGAGCTTGAAGGTTCCGGCCGTGGTCGCCCACGCCGTCTGCTTCACGTCGGTCAGGGTCGCCTTGTCCGCCTGCTGGGCGAAGCCGTACGGGTTGGCCGACTCGCCCTTCCGCATGGCCGGACCCTTGTTGGCGTCCTTGGCCGCCACACCGATGTCGATGTTCTCGAACGTCGCATCGGCGCTGAGGTCGGCGACGTCGATGTAGAGGTTCTGGGCCTCCACCGGCTTCGCACCCTGACCCGCACGCAGGATCAGGCTGACGTTCCCGAGCACCGGAATGTTCGGGGTGACGACCGACTGGCACAGGTTCTTGATCGTCGCCTGCTTGAACGACGAGACGGCGACCGGGTGGACGGCCTTCTTGCCGTCCATCGTGTATCCCTCGTCGAGGGCGCCGTACTGCGAGAAGCCGGTGCCGACGAGCTGGTCGGTCGAAACCTTGAACGACTGCCCGGAGACACTGAACGACGCGGCGAGAGCGCCCTGCGCGAGGGCGACACCTATCGCAGCCGTGGCGGCGACGCTGGGCACCATGACCACAGCGAACCGCTTCCATCTGGTCCCGCCACGCACCTGGGACTCCATATTTCCTCCTTCTCGGACGTACATCTCCTGCCCTGGCTCGCACCGATTGGCGGCTCAGCCGGGCAGGGATGGGAGAAGTGCTACGTCCTCGGGAAGGAGAGCGCCTGCACTCGGCGGCGCAACTGCGCCCGAATCACCGGCGATCACCCCCGAGCGACAACCACTGGTCGCGCCTGACACGCATCACGCACAACCCTGCTGGACAGGCTTCACCGGAAGGGCGAAGACCCCCCTGCCCAAGAGCCGGCGCCACTGCCGCCGGCTCTGCTCGGTGGGGACCCAGGATGTCCCGCGACCCAACCGGCTGCCGGGGTACGGGAATGGACCGAGCGTGGCCGATCGTGGTGCATTCTCGCCGCCCGCACAAGGGGGTTCGTTACTGGCTAGTAACGGCCGGATAACCGAACAACGACCCATCGGTCTCGGTCGGCCACACAGGGTGCCGCCGGAGGGCGGTACAAAGCTGTTGATCGATGGACAGAATCCGACAGATCAACGCCCATGACTTACTCGCAGTAACAGCGGCCGCGATTACCAAGTTTTGGTAAAGCGCGGCCGCAGTGACCCTCCGTGGACAGACTTTTCACGCGGGCACCACAAGCCCGCGCGTTTAACGACTGGTCAGAACAGGGCGCGCGCCAGGGCCCTGCGCGCCGCGATCACGCGGGGATCGTCCGGCCCTACGACCTCGAACAGCTCCACCAGCCACATCCGTACGGTGTCCCGGTCGTCACCCACCGTGCGCGACACGGTCTCGATGAGCCGGCCGAAGGCGTCCTCGACATGGCCGCCCACCAGATCCAGGTCGGCGGCGGCGATCTGCGCCTGTACGTCGGCCGGCTTGTCCGCCGCGTCCCGGCGCACCTGCTGCGGGTCGACGCCCTGCACCCGCTGGAGCAACTCGGCCTGCGCGAGGCCCAGTTTGGCCTCCTCGTTGCCCGGGTCCTCGTTCAGCACGTTCTTGTACGCCTGGACGGCGCCGGACAGGTCGCCCGAGTCCAGCGCCTGAACGGCGGCCTCGAGGAGCCCGTCGTGCGGACCGGCCGGCTGCTCGGGAGCCGCCGCCGGGGCGCCGCCCGGTTCGGCCTCGGGGTCGACGGTGAGACCGGTCAGACCGAAGCGCTGCTCGCCGACCTGCACCAGCTGGTCGAGGGTCTGGCGGATCTGCGCCTCGCCCGCCGCCCCCTGGAAGAGCGGCAGCGCCTGTCCCGCGACGACCGCGAACACCGCGGGGATTCCCTGGATGCCGAACTGCTGCATCAGCATCTGGTTGGCGTCGACGTCGACCTTGGCGAGCAGGAAGCGGCCGTTGTACTCGACGGCCAGCCGCTCCAGGACCGGGCTGAGCTGCTTGCAGGGCTCACACCACTCGGCCCAGAAGTCGATGACGACGGGCACTTCGGCGGACCGCTGCAGGACCTCCCGCTCGAATCCCGCCTCGTCGACGTCGATGACGAGATCGGCCGGGGAGATCGCCCCCGTCCCGCCCTCCCGGGCTGCTTGCGCGCGCGCCTGCTCCGCCTTCGCCTTGGCCTCCTGGGCCGCCTTCACCGCGGCGAGGTCGACGACTCCGCTCATGGACATGTTCCGTGGCTGCATGCCCCTATCCTCCCCCGTCCTGGGCGCGCGTGTGAAAAAAGGTGTGAAAGCCGGGCCGGTCCGTGCCCTTCGGCGCCGGGTCCCCACCCCACGCCGGGTGCGCCGAGCCCGTGTACGTCCATCACGGGCTTTCGCTACGAGTCGTAGCGTAATGCCATGCCAGGGTGCCGGGACACCACCCCCCGGTGATCTCCCTCACGGCCGCACAGGAACCGCCGGTTTATGGTCGTGAGATGCAGAGCCGCAGCCCAGCCAGCCGCACCGGGCGTCCGCGCAGCGCCGCGGCGGACGCCGCGATCCTGGCCGCCACGCGTGAGGCCCTGGTGGATCTGGGCTGGTCCAAGCTCACCCTGGGAGACGTCGCGACACGGGCGGGGGTTGCGAAAACCACGCTCTACCGCCGCTGGGCGGGCAAGAACGAACTGGTTGTCGACGCCGTCGCGGAACTCTTCGACGCGCTGGAGCTCCCCGACCGCGGCTCCCTGGCCGCCGACATCGAGGGCGTGGTCCTCCAGTTCGCCACGATCCTGGCTCTCCCGGAGGCGAGGAGCGGTCTGATGGCGGTGCTGGCGGAAGCCACCCGCGACGAGGCCCTGCGAGAACGCATCCGGGAATCGGTCGTCGACCGCCAGAAGCGGCTGGTCCTGGAGGGCCGCGCGCGGGCCCAGGCACGGGGTGAACTCCCCGCGGAGCCGGACCCCGGCTCGTCCGCCCGCACGGTGGACCCAGGTGGGGGGTACCCGCCGGTTACGCCTGGCTCAGCAT
>NZ_JBEXSH010000684.1:0-5070 GCF_040613555.1 Streptomyces sp. NPDC006265 | reverse complement strand
CCAGGAGGTGCCCGCGGTGGCCCTGGCCTCCGGCCTGCCCCCGGCGACGCTGCTCGAGTCGGCCGCCGGCGCGCCCTAGGACCAGCGGATCGGGTTCCGGCCGAACTCCCCGATCGGGTTCTACTCGCTCGCCGACCTCGCGGACTGATCGTCCCGGGCGACGTCCGTGGCGGCACTCGCCGTCGTCCCCACCGCCACCGGCGCCGTCGTCCCCCGGGGGATCACGTGCGTCGGCAGGACTATGTGGCGTTCATGGTCGCCGTCCGCGTCGTCGATGAGCTTCAGGGCCAGGTCACCGGCCAGCCGGCCCATCTCCGACGGGGACTGCGCCACCGTCGACAGGTCGAACCAGTGCGCCAGGGGCTGGTCGTCGAAGCCCAGGACGGAGACGCGTTCGGGCACCGCGATCTGTGTCCTGCGGAGGTTCCAGATGAGGGCGACCGCGACCTCGTCCTGTTCGGCGAAGACGGCGGTGGGCGGCTCGCGCAGGCTGAGCAGGGCGCCGAGGGACTCGGCGGCCGCGCGCTTGCTGCCGACCCGCGTGGACACCACCAGGTCGTCGTCGAGCGGCACGCCCGCCTCGGTGAGGGCCTGCTGGTAGCCCAGCAGCCGCTCGTTGGAGCTGAAGGCGAAGCCGCTCGCGCCCTCGGTCGGGACGAAGGCGATGCGGCGGTGGCCGAGGTTGAGCAGGTGCCGGGTGCCGTGCAGGGCGCCGGCGACGTCGTCGACGTAGACGCTCGGGCGTCCCTCGACGTGCTGGCTGATGTAGATCACCGGCATACCGAGGTCGTCCAGCCGGGCCGTCTCCTCGTCGGTGAGGTCGAAGGAGAACACCAGGAGCGCGTCGGCGTTGCGGCGGGCCGGGAGGTGCTCGAAGAACGCCGTGCGCTCGGCCAGGTCCGGGATCTCGTAGACGTTCAGCTGCAGGCCCGCCGCCCGCAGCAGCGGGGCGAGGCTGGACAGGGCGGATCCCATGAACCACGAGTTGAGCGTCGGGACCATCACCGCGACCGTGCCGGTCCTGCCCGTGACCAGGCTCGCCGCCTGCCGTGACACCGCGAAGTTGAGCTCGCGCGCCGCCTTCTCGACCCGGGCGCGCACCTCCGGCGAGACCGTGGACAGACCGCGCAGCGTGCGGGAGACGGTCGAGGTGGAGACCCCGGCCCGCTCGGCGACGTCGGCCATGGTGGGGAGCCGTTGCTGGGCTGGAGGCATGAGCCGGACGTTAGCACAGCGACGCACTCCGTCACCCCGTGTTGTGACAGCGCTTTCACGAGTCGGAGGCCCGACCCGTCAGCCCATTACCCGCAGGTAACGCATTGACTTCACCCCAGCACGCCCCTAGCTTGCAAGCGTTGTCCCGGCGGTCTCGAAGGCCTCCCCCCGAGGATCCGCTCATACCCTTCTGACCTGCGGATTGACTCGCAAAGTTTCGTGACAACGCAGTCTCACCAGCCCTGAACCCGGTTCCGTACGACCAGGAGAGACAGTGACGACCAGAACCACCAGCACAGCAGCCGCGATCGCCGCCGCCGGGCTCCTCCTCACCGCCTGCGGCTCCTCCGACGGCACCTCCGGCCAGGCCGGGACCCCGTCGTTCGAGGGGCGCGGCCCCATCACGTACGTGGCCGGCAAGGACACCACCGGCACCGTCCAGCCGATGCTCGACCGCTGGAACGCGGCGCACCCGAAGGAGAAGGTCACCTTCATCCAGTTGCCGACCGACGCGGACGCCCAGCGCCAGCAGATGATCCAGAACGCGGAGACGAAGTCCGACGCCTACACGGTGCTGTCCCTCGACGTCGTGTGGACCTCGGAGTTCGCCGCCCACCAATGGATCGACCGGCTGCCCGAGAAGCGGTTCCCGCTGGGGAAGATGCTGAAGCCGGTGGTGGAGACCTCGCGGTACCGGGGCGGGCTGTACGCGGTGCCGGCCAGTTCGGACGGCGGCATGCTCTACTACCGCACCGATCTGCTGAAGAAGGCCGGCGTCGGCCAACCCCCCACGACCTGGGCGCAGATGACCGCCGCCTGCGCCAAGGTGAAGAAGCTGCCCGAGGCCGAGAACATGTCCTGCTACGCGGGGCAGTTCCAGAAGTACGAGGGCCTGACGGTGAACTTCGCCGAGGCGGTGAACTCGGCGGGCGGCAACGTCACCGACACCCGCGGCGAGCCCGACGTCGACACCCCCGAGGCCCGCGAGGGCCTGGACTTCCTGGCCCGTTCCTTCAAGGACGGGACGATCCCGAAGAAGGCCATCACCTACCAGGAGGAGGACGGGCGGCAGGCCTTCCAGTCCGGCAAGCTGGTCTTCCTGCGCAACTGGCCGTACGTGTACTCCCTGGCCCAGAAGAGCGGCATCAAGGGCAAGTTCGAGGTCGCGCCCCTGCCCGGCCTGAACGGGCCCGGCTCCTCCAGCCTCGGCGGCCACAACATGGCGGTGTCCTCGTGGGCGAAGAACAAGGCGTCGGCCCTGGACTTCATCGAGTTCATGACGAGCGAGAAGAACACACGGACCCTGCTGGAGGAGGCCTCCCTCGCCCCGCCGTACGCCTCGCTCTACGACGATCGGGCACTCATCGGGCAGTACCCGTACCTGCCGGTGCTCAAGGAGTCCATCGTGCGGGCCGTCCCACGCCCGCGGGTGGTGCCGTACGGCGATGTCACCGCGGCGGTCCAGCGGGAGGCCTACGCCGTCCTGAACGGGGACAAGAACAGCGCGCAGGCACTGCGGGATCTGCAGAAGGAACTGCGCAAGGCCGTGGCGCAGTGAAGGCCGGGGTCATGACCGAGCCGGTCGCACAGGCCGAGGCCCCTGCGGGCGTTCGGCCGCCGGTGCGGCGGGGCCGGGCGACGGCCGGTTCGGGCCGGCTGGCGGCGCTGCTCGTGTCCCCCACACTCCTCGTGCTGACGGTCGTCGTGCTCTACCCGACCCTCATGGCGCTCAAGGAGTCGCTGTACGGACCGAGAGGGCTGGACCCGGCGACCGGGTTCATCAGCGACACCGAGCCGTTCGTCGGGCTGCGGAACTACGCCGAGATCTTCGGCGAGGCCGGGGCGCGCTTCTGGAACGCCTTCTGGAACACCACGTTCTTCACCGTCGTCACCGTCGGCATGGAGACCGTGATCGGGGTGGCCATGGCGCTGATCATGCACCGGGCGTTCAAGGGCCGCGCGCTGGTGCGGGCCGGGATCCTGGTGCCCTGGGCGGTGCCGACGGCCATCTCCGGGCTGCTGTGGCGATGGATCTTCAACAGCGACGGCGTCGCCAACGCGCTGCTCGGGCAGCAGATCCTGTGGACCACCGAGGGCTTCCACGCCAAGGTCGCCGTCATCGTCGCCGAGGTGTGGAAGACCGCGCCCTTCATCGGGCTGCTGGTGCTGGCAGGGCTCCAGGTGATCCCCAAGGAGGTCTACGAGGCGGCCCGCATGGACGGGGCCCGGCCGGTGCGGCAGTTCTGGCACATCACCCTGCCGCTGGTGAAACCGGCGCTGCTGGTGGCGGTGCTGTTCCGCTGCATGGACGCGCTGCGGATGTTCGACCTGCCCTACATCCTCGTCGGCGCGCAGAAGCACTCGGTGGAGACGCTGTCGATGCTCGCGCAGAACGAGGCGTCCAACGTCCGCTTCGGACCGGCCTCCGCCTACGCGGTGATCCTCTTCCTCTACGTGTTCCTGATCGCGCTCGCCTTCGTCCGGCTGCTCGGGGCCGATCTCGTCGGAGGCGGGCCCGGGGGAAGGCGCCGTCGCAAGGAGGTGGCGGCATGACACTCACGGTCAACTGGCGTCGGTGGCTGTCGTATACGGGGATCGCCGCGGTCGTGGCGTACTGTCTGGCTCCCTTCTACTGGATGCTGGTCTCCAGTCTGCGCCGCACGAGCGACATCTTCGACACCTCGCTCCTCCCGTCCCCGCTGTCCCTCGAGAACTACCGGGCCGTGTTCGACCCGGTGCAGGGCTTCGGGCGGGCGCTGCTCAACAGCCTGATCGTCGCCGGGATCACGACCGTCCTGGCGCTGGTGCTGGCCACTTTCACCGCGTACGCGATGGCCCGGCTGGAGTTCCGCGGCAAGCGGCTGATCCTGACACTGATCATCGCCACCTCGATGTTCCCGGTGGTGTCGATCGTGGTGCCGCTGCTGAAGCTGTTCACGGACATCGGCTGGATCAACACCTACCAGTCGATGATCGTGCCGAGCATGTCCTTCGCGCTGCCGCTGGCGGTGTGGAACCTGACCACGTTCTTCCGGCAGATGCCGGACGAGCTGGAGCACGCCGCGATGGTCGACGGCTGCACCCGTGGCCAGGCCTTCCGCAAGGTGATCGTGCCGCTGGCCGCGCCGGGCATCTTCACCACGGCGATCATCACGTTCATCGCCGCCTGGAACGAGTTCCTCATCGCCCTGTCGATGACCAACAAGCCCGGCATGCAGACCGCCACGGTCGCCATCTCCAAGTTCACCGGCGCGACGACCTACGAGACGCCGTTCGGCAGCCAGATGGCCGCCGGTGTTCTGGTCACCGTCCCGCTGGTGGTCATGGTGCTGCTCTTCCAGCGCCGGATCGTCGCCGGACTCACCGCCGGCGCCGCCAAGTAGCCCCGCCTCGGCGCATTCTCGCCCGCTTCACTTCGTCCGCTTCACAAGGAGCCAAGTGTCCCCCACCGCACCCTGGTGGCGCAGCGCCGTCATCTACCAGGTCTACATCCGCAGCTTCGCCGACGGGAACGGCGATGGTGTCGGCGACATCGCCGGCATCCGCTCCCGCCTGCCGTATCTGAAGTCGCTGGGCGTGGACGCCATCTGGATCAACCCCTGGTACAGGTCGCCGATGGCCGACCACGGATACGACGTGGCCGACTTCCGGGATATCGACCCGCTGTTCGGCACCCTCGCCGACGCCGAGCGGCTCATCGAGGAAGCGCACGAGCTGGGGATCCGCGTGATCCCCGACATCGTGCCGAACCACACCTCCGACCGGCACGCCTGGTTCCGGGCGGCGCTGGCGGCCGGCCCCGGCAGCCCGGAACGCGAGCGCTACGTCTTCCGCGCCGGCCGCGGACCCGACGGG
>NZ_JBEXSH010000683.1:0-5071 GCF_040613555.1 Streptomyces sp. NPDC006265 | reverse complement strand
GTCGCACCGTCCTGGCGCTGTTCGGCGCGGCCCTCGCGGCCACTCCGCTCCTGCGGCCGTCGCACGCCACGGCGTCCGTGCGAGCGATCGGGCTCGACGACCCGGCGAAGAAGGAGATCGCCATGCAGCTCGTGTCGAGCGCGGAGAACTCCTCGCTCGACTGGAAGGCGCAGTACCCGTACATCGAGGACATCGGCGACGGCCGCGGCTACACCGCGGGCATCATCGGGTTCTGCTCCGGCACCGGCGACATGCTGGACCTCGTCGAGCTCTACGCCGACCGCAAGCCCGGCAACGTCCTCCAGAAGTACCTCCCGGCCCTGCGCGAGGTCGACGGCTCCGACTCGCACGACGGGCTCGACCCCGGCTTCCCCGGCGACTGGCGCCGGGCGGCGCGGGACGCCGAGTTCCGCCGCGCCCAGGACGACGAGCGCGACCGAGTGTACTTCGACCCGGCGGTCCGGCAGGGCAAGGCGGACGGGCTGCGCGTACTGGGCCAGTTCGCCTACTACGACGCCATCGTCATGCACGGCGACGGCGGCGACCCCACGAGCTTCCGCAACATCCGCAAGCGGGCCCTGCGGGCGGCGAAGCCGCCGGCGCAGGGCGGAGACGAGGTCTCGTACCTCCACGCCTTCCTGGACGCGCGGGTGTGGGCCATGAAGCAGGAGGAGGCGCACAGCGACACGAGCCGGGTCGACACGGCCCAGCGCGTCTTCCTGAACCGGCGCAACCTCGATCTGAGACCTCCGCTGGACTGGAAGGTCTACGGCGACAGTTACCACATCGGCTGACGCCCCGGCCCGGGAAGTGGTCCACCGAGCAGGCACGGAAGTGGACCCCTTCCCGGGCCGTCCGGCTCCCTAGCGTCGCCCCCATGAACGCCACCACCACGCGCGGTGCCCTGCTCGCCGCGCTCGCCTGTGTCCTCGTCGGAGGTTCCTTCACCGCCAACAGCGTCCTGGGCGACTACCCGTACGCCGGCGGCCAGTTCCTGCGCTACGGGCCGGCCTGTCTGCTACTGGCCCCGGCTGCCGGGAAGGGCGCCGTCGACCGGCTGCGGGCCCTGACACCCCGCCAGTGGGGCCGGCTCGCCCTGCTCACGGCGGTCGGCATGGTGGTTTCAATCTGGCCGTCATCGCCGCCGAGCGCACGGCGGAACCGGCGGTGCCCGGCGTGTTCGTGGGCTGTGCGCCGGTGGTCGTCGCCGTGCTCGTCCCCCTCCTGGACAGACGTGGGCCGCAACGCACGGTGTTGTACGGGGCATTGCTCGTGGCCGTCGGCGCCTTCACGGTCCAGGGCTGGGGGCGCACGGACGGCGCGGGCATCGCCTTCTCGGTCTGCGCCCTGGCCGGGGAGGTCGGGTTCGCCGTACTCGCGGTCCCCGTGCTGCGGCCGCTCGGGCCCAGGCTGCTGTCGGCCGCGGTGTGCGCGGTCGCCGCACTGGAGTCGGCGGCGATCGGGCCGCCGGCCGACGGGGGCGCGTGGCTGCGGCGTCCCGACGGCGTGGAGACGGCCGCGCTGCTGTGGCAGGCAGTGGTGGTCACCGTCGTCGGCTTCGTGTGCTGGTACACGGGCATGCAGCGGATCGGCGCGGAACGCGCCACTCTGTTCTCCGGCCTCATCCCGGTGGCGGCGGCCTGCACCGCACCGCTCGTCGGCACGGGCTCCTACGGACTCCCGCAGGGGGCGGGCAGCGCGCTGGTCGTGCTCGGTGTGGCGCTCGGTTCGGGGGTGCTGCGGCGCGCGGGACGCGAGCGCCGTTCACGGGAGCGGACCTTTCGGGGGAACGGGCGCCCGGAGTCCCACGGCGTCCGCGTGCCTGAAATGCCGGAGTGATCCCGCGCGCATCTAATGGACGGCATTGACCTCCCGGCCGACACAGGAGACGACGCCCATGCCGCACAGCCGCGCTGGCGAAGGGGACCACAAGGCCGCGCGCAAAGGTGTGCTGCGGCGGCTGGGCGAGTGGTGCGCGCGCCACTTCGTGATCGTCATCATCGCCTGGCTGGTGGCTCTGGTGGCGCTGCAGGTCATCAGCCGCGAATTCGGGGGAGCGTACTCCGACAATTTCAGCCTGCCCCAGGCGCAGGCCCAGAAGGGCCTGGACGTGCTGAAGGCGCACGATCCCCAGGCCGGCGGCTACAGCAGCCAGATCGTACTGCACGACGACCAGCAGCCCCTGACCGCGCTGAACTCCCAGATGTCCACCACGGTCGCCGATCTGGAGAAGCTCCCGCACGTGCTGTCAGCGCAGAACCCGCTGTCCGCACCGGCCACGCCGAGCGGTCAACAGAACGTGGGGCCGCTGTCGGACGACAAGAAGACGGCCTACATCACCGTCCGTTTCAACGTGCAGCCCTCGACGCTCGGCGATGACTACCTCAACGGCGTCGACACCGCCGTGCAGCCGTTGCGGTCGGCCGGGGCGGAGGTCGAGTACGGCGGACCGCTCGGCGAGCTCGCCCGGCCGGCCGCCGACGACCGGGTGAGCGAGCTGATCGGTTTCGGCGTGGCGGTCCTCGTGCTGCTGGTCGGGTTCGGAAGCGTGATCGCCGCTGTCGTCCCGCTGCTGAGCGCGCTGATCAGCGTCGTCGGCGGTCTCGCCATCCTCGGGCTGCTGGCGGCGGCGTTCACCTTCGCAACGGTCTCACCGACCCTGGCCACGATGATCGGCCTCGGTGTCGGCATCGACTACGCCCTGTTCATGCTCACCCGGCACCGGCAGAACCTCATCGACGGCGTGGACCCGGTGCGGGCCGCGGGGCAGGCCGCGAGCACCAGCGGCCATGCCGTTCTCGTCTCGGGGTGCACGGTGATCATCGCGCTGGCGGGCCTGTCCGCGTCCGGGGTCTCCTTCATCTCCCTGCTCGGTCTCGCCGCCGCCGTCACCGTCGTCTCGGCCGTCGTCGGCGCGCTCACCCTGGTGCCGGCCCTGCTCGGCTTCATCGGCCGGCACATCGACCGCTTCCACGTGCGCTCTCCCATCGCCGAGACCGTGACCGGGGCGGGTGACACACCGCAGGGCACCTGGCACCGGTACGCGCAGCGGGTGGAGCGCAGACCGCTGTGGTTCCTGTCGGCGGGTGTCGCCATGGTCGTGGTCCTCGCGATCCCGTTGTTCTCCATCCAGCTCGGGCACATCGGTGACGGCGCCGACCCGACCTCCTTCACCGACCGGCGGGCGTACGACCTGATGGCCGACGCCTTCGGGCCCGGCTCGAACGGCCCACTCACGGTCGTCATCGACCAGACGAACGTGTCTCAGTCGCAGCGCTCAGCCCTGGCCTCGAAGGCCCAGCAGTCGCTCGACAAGGTCCAGGGCGCCGCCGTCGTCACTCCCCTGACGCCCACGCAGGACGGCGACGTCCTGATCGGCACGGTCTACTCGACCAAGTCCCCGCAGAACACCACGACCACGGACCTGACCAACCGTCTCGTCGGCGACACGCTGCCGGACGCCGTCCAGGGCACGGACGCCAAGGGGTACGTCACCGGTACGACGGCGACCCAGGTCGATTTCCGTGACATCGTCGCCTCCCAGCTGCCCGTGATCATCGCAGTCGTGGTGGGGCTGGCGTTCCTGATCATCCTGGCCGTGTTCCGGGGGCTGCTCGTCGCCGTCAAGGCCGCCGTCCTGAACGTCCTGTCGATCGCCGCGTCGTACGGGGTGGTCGTCGCGGTCTTCCAGTGGGGCTGGGGCGGTCCCGCTCTCGGGGTCCACGGCAAGGTGCCCATCGAGAGCTATGCGCCGATGATGATGTTCGCCATCGTCTTCGGCCTCAGCATGGACTACGAGATCTTCCTGCTGTCGCGTGTCCATGAGGCATGGCTCCGCACCGGGGACGCCAAGGGGTCGGTCGCGCACGCCCTGGAGATCACGGCCCGGGTCATCACCTGTGCCGCGCTGATCATGGTGAGCGTGTTCGCGGCGTTCATCGTCAGCGACAACATCGTGGTCAAGATGCTCGGGCTGGGGCTGGCCGTCAGCGTGCTCATCGACGCGACCGTCGTACGGCTGCTCATGGTGCCGGCCGTGATGACGCTGCTCGGGCGGCATGCCTGGTGGATGCCGCGGTGGCTGAACCGGGTGGTACCGCACATCGACGCCGAGGGTGCGAAGGCCGAGGCGCGTCCGGCGTCCTAGGAGGGCCGGGGGTCAGTGGAGCACCAGGTGGACGAGGGCGACGGTGCCGACCGACACGATCAGGGTCCGCAGCACGGCCGGGCTGAAGCGGCGGCCCGTTCTGGCTCCGACGAGGCCGCCGAGCGCCGATCCGGCGGCGATGAGGACGACGGCCGTCCAGTCGAAGTGGGCGAAGAACAGGAACAGCACGGCCGCGACGGAGTTGACGACGGCGGCCAGCACGTTCTTCACGGCGTTGAGCCGCTGGAGCGTCTCGTCGAGCAGCATGCCCATCAGGGAGACGTAGATGATGCCCTGCGCGGCGGAGAAGTAGCCGCCGTAGACGCTGGCCAGCGTCAGCCCGGCGAACAGCAGGGGCCCGCCGTCACGGCGCACGGGGCTGCTCCCCGCCTCACGACGTCGGCGCACCCGCTTCGCGATCCAGGGCTGGCACGCCACCAGGACCAGGGCCAGGCCCACCAGGACCGGCACGATCCGTTCGAACGCCGAGGCGGGCAGGGTCAGCAGCAGCACGGCACCCGCGAGGCCGCCCAGCACGGCGCCGATACCGAGCAGCAGGACGCGCCGCCGCTGGCCGCGCAGTTCCTCGCGGTAGCCGAAGACCGCGGTGATCGAACCGGGGACCAGGCCCAGGCCGTTGGACACCGTGGCCGTGACCGGGGGCAGTCCGGTGGCGAGCAGGACCGGAAACGTGATCAGCGTCCCCGATCCGACGACGGCGTTGACGGCCCCGGCCCCCGTGCCGGCGGCGAGCACGGCGGCCATCTCCCACGGCGTCACGCCGCCGCTCCGCCGGGTGTGCCGTTCCGGGTGAGGTTCATGGGATCACGCTAGTCCCATCCTCCGCACATGACCGGTTCGGGTGATCTGATGATGTGACCGGTACCTGGACGGGTGTGACTCGTTGAGTGGACGTGCCGATAT
>NZ_JBEXSH010000682.1:0-5073 GCF_040613555.1 Streptomyces sp. NPDC006265 | reverse complement strand
GCAACCGGATACTTCTTCTGCGACGACATGGCACCCCCGCCCGGCCGAAGTGAAGCGACGAGGGGAGGCTGCCCGACCGTCAACTCCACCAATCAGAGCCACACTTAGCAGCGACAATCTACTAGTGCCGCAGCACTAGAAGACGACCAGGGCCCGGCCGCCCCTGCCCGCCAGCATGTTCTCGAAGGCCGCCGGGATGCCGTCCAGGGAGATGCGTTCCGTCACCAGCGCGCTCAGGTCGAGGCGGCCCGCCCGGATGTGCTCGGCCAGGACCGGGAGGTCGCGGGCCGGGTCGGAGTTGCCGTAGACGCAGCCGGAGAGGGTGCGGCCCCAGTGGAAGATCTCCAGGGCGTTGAAGGTGACCTGCTGGTCCTTGCCGCCGATGCCGACGACGGTGGTGCGGCCGCCGCGGCGGGTCGAGTCCCAGGCCGTGCGGATGGTGACCGCGCGTCCGGCGCACTCCACCGCGACGTCGACGCCCTGCTTGCCGGTGAGGCCGCGGATCTCGCGGGCGGTGGTGTCGGAGGCGACGACGTAGTCGGTGGCGCCGGCCGCCCGGGCCAGCTCCTCCTTCTCGGCGGACACGTCCACCGCGACGATCTTCGAGGCACCGGCGATCCGGGCGGCCTGGAGGGCGGAGAGGCCCACTCCCCCGACACCGAACACCGCTACCGTCTCGCCGGCCCGGACCCGGGCCGAGTGGTGGACGGCGCCGTAGCCCGTGAGGACGGCGCAGCCGAGGAGAGCCGCGTCGGTGAGCGGGACTCCGTCCGGGACCGGCAGGACGCAGGACGCGGAGACGACCGTCTCCTCGGCGAACGCGGCGACGTTCAGGCCGGGGTGCAGGTCGGTGCCCTCGGTGGTGCGGGCGTAGACGTCGGCGGCGCCGCTGAGGGCGTTGGCGCACAGCCACACCTCACCGAGCGAGCAGGCGTGGCAGGCGCCGCAGGACGGGGCCCAGTTGAGGACGACCCCGTCGCCGGGCGCCACGTGGCCGACGCCCTCGCCGACGGCGACGACCGTGCCGGCGCCCTCGTGGCCGAGGACGGCGGGGACGGGCACGCGCATGGTCCCGTCGGACAGGGACAGGTCGGAGTGGCAGACCCCGGCGGCGGCGAGCCGGACGCGGACCTGGCCGGGTCCGGGGTCGGGCAGGTCGATGCCGGTGATCTCCAGCGGGGAGCCGATGGCGGGCAGGACGGCGGCGCGGACAGCCATGACGGAAGGGACTCCCTGACTAGAACTGGAGGGACTTGGTCTGGAGGTACTCGGCCAGGCCGTGCACGCCGAGTTCACGGCCCACGCCGGACTGCTTGTAGCCACCGAAGGGCGCGAGCGGGTTGAAGCGGCCGCCGTTGATGTCGACCTGGCCGGTCTCCATCCGGCGCGCGAAAGCCACCGCTTCGGCCTCGTCACCGGCCCAGACGGCGCCGGCCAGGCCGTACACCGTGCCGTTGGCGATGCCCAGGGCGTCCTCCTCGTCCTCGTACTCCAGGATCGACAGGACCGGGCCGAAGATCTCCTCCTGCGCGATGGTCATGTCCGGCGTGACGTCGGCGAAGACGGTGGGGGCCACGAAGTAACCCTGCTCGCGCGGGGCTTCGGGGCCGCCGGCGACCAGGCGGGCGCCCTCCGCGACGCCCTTCTCGATGTAGCCGCGCACCCGGTCCTGCTGCTTGGCGTTGACGACCGGGCCGATGCGGTCGCCGTACTTGGCGGCGGCGGCAGCGGCGAGCTCGACGGCCTCGTCGTACCGGTCGCGGTGGACCAGCATCCGCGTCCAGGCACTGCAGGTCTGCCCGGAGTTGGACATGACGTTGGCGACGCCGACGTTGACCGCCTTGGCCAGGTCGGCGCTCGGGAGGATGACGTTGGCGGACTTGCCGCCCAGTTCGAGGGCGACCTTCTTGACCTGCCCGGCGGCGATCGCGGCGATCTGCCGGCCGACGGCGGTGGAGCCCGTGAAGGAGACCAGGTCGACGCCGGGGTGTTCGGCGAGGGCCTGTCCTGCGACCGGGCCGAGACCCGTGACCAGGTTGAAGACGCCCGCCGGAAGCCCGGCCTCGTGCACGGCGTCGGCGAACAGCCGGGCGACCAGGGGGGTGTCCTCGGCGGGCTTCACCACGACCGTGCAGCCGGCCGCGAGGGCCGGGGCGACCTTGGCGACGATCTGGTGCAGCGGGTAGTTCCAGGGCGTGATCGCGGCCACGACGCCGACCGGCTCCTGGTGCACGACCGAGTTGCCGGTCTTCTCCTCGAAGGCGTACGTCGCCGCAAGCTCGGCGTACGAGCCCGCCACCGCGATCGGCACGCCGGCGTGGACGGCCTGCGAGAACTTCAGCGGCGAGCCGAGTTCGGCCGTGACGGTCTCGGCGATCTCGTCCGCGCGGGTCACGAGCACGTCCCGCAGGGCGGCCAGGCGCGCCGCCCGCTCGGCGGGCGGGGTCGCGGCCCAGTCCGCCAGGGCGGCGCGGGCGGCCCGTACGGCGGCGTCGACGTCCTCGGCGGTACCCGCCGGGACCGTGCCGATGACCTGCTCGTCGACCGGGTTCACGACCTCGATCACATCCTGGCCGGCGGCGGGGCGCCAGGCGCCGTCGATGTACATGCCGTCGTGTGCCTTCATCGCGCTTCCTCCGGGGCGGGGCGTCGTCGTCCGACACATAAACTAGCGACGATAGTTTTCTGGCGCCAGACGTCCCGGGGTGCCGGGCCCCGGATGCCGGCCCATCACAGCACGATGCGGGTCCCGTTCAGGTGTGCCGCTCCTCACTCCCCCAGGTCGGGCAGGCGCGCCGGGTGCGGGCAGATGCGGTCGCCCTGCTGGTCGAAGACGAAGAGGTGGGCGAGGTCGACCAGGAGCGGCACCTGCATGCCGTGGCGCAGGGCCAGGTCGGGGGTGGTGCGCACGATGAGGTCCCCGGGCAGGCGGGCGTCGGCGGTGGCGCTGGCGGGGTTCCGGCCGTCCTCGGGGGTGTCCAGGGCGACGACGGGTCCGGCCCGCCCGGCCGCGGACCGCTCCCGCAGCCTCGTCAGGACCGAGCCGTCGCGGCGCCGTCGCCGGGCGGGACGGCCGGGGCGGGGACGCGGGGCCTCCAGTTCGGGGATGACGGCGGGACTGGAACCGGTGTTGAAGTGGACCAGGATCTCGTGCCCCTGGAACTCCACGTGCTCGACCAGGCCGGTGATCGGCACCTCTCCGGGGCGGGCCGCGCTGTGCTTGGCGATCCGGACGGCCTCCGAGCGCAGACCGACGATGACCTCGCGGCCCTGCTGGACGCGCAGCAGCTGATGGTCCAGGGAGAGCGGCTCGGGCAGGCGCAGGAACTGCTTGCCCAGGCTGATGGTCATCGCCCCGTCGAGCGGGGCACGCACCAGGCCGCGCAGCAGGTTGATGCGCGGGGTGCCGATGAACGCGGCGACGAAGACGTTGCTGGGCAGCGCGTAGACCACGCGAGGGCTGTCGACCTGCTGGAGCACACCGCCGCGCAGCACGGCGACCCGGTCACCGAGCGACATGGCCTCGGCCTGGTCATGGGTGACGTAGATCGTGGTGACGCCCAGCTCCTGGGTGAGCCTCGAGATCTCGGCCCGCAGATGGGTGCGGAGCTTGGCGTCGAGGTTGGACAGCGGCTCGTCCATCAGGAACGCGGAGGGGTGGCGGGCGATGGCCCGGCCCATCGCGACCCGCTGGCGTTCGCCGCCGGAGAGCTGGGCGGGCAGGCGGTCGAGGAGCTCCTCGATGCCGAGCATACGGGCGGTGGCGTCGACACGGGGGCGGGGGTCCGCACCCGGATCCTCGATGCGCAGCGGGAACCCGATGTTCGCGCGGCTGGTCATGTTCGGGTACAGGGCGAAGTTCTGGAAGACCATCGCCATGTCCCGGCCGGACGGCGGCAGGTCGTTGGCGTACTCGCCGTCGAGCAGCAGTCTGCCCTCGTCGATCTCCTCCAGCCCTGCGATCATTCTGAGCACGGTCGACTTGCCGCAGCCGGACGGGCCGAGCAGCACGAGGAACTCACCGGGCGTGATGTCCAGCGACAGCCGGTCCACCACGCGGGCGCCCCGCGTGTAGGACTTGCTCACGTCGTGCAGGGAGATGGCGCGTGTCATGGGGTGCCCCCGAGGGGTCGTCAGGGCGCTGGTGCTCCGCGGTGGGAAGCCCCGTGCGGGTCGTACGAGGCTGTGGGTCACGGAAGTTAACGGAATGTGTGCGGCCGGGGGAAGAGACCGGACAAGATCGGGGGCTTCGGTCCATCTGGTGAGAAGGCCGACGGTCCGGTCAGGCCGTCGGCCGGGAGCGGTCCGGGTCAGCGGTTGCCGGTGAGGTGGGCGAAGACGACCACGTTCCCGGAGTAGCCCTTCCCGCGGTCGTAGCTGCCGCCGCAGGTGATCAGGCGCAGCTCGGGACGGCCCCGGGCGCCGTACACCTCCTGGCTGGGGAAGCGCGCCTTCTCGTACGACTTGATCTTGTCGACCGTGTAGACGGCGATCCGCCCGTCGGCGCGGCGGGCCTCGACGATCCGGCCCCGTTTCAGCTCGGGCACCCCGGCGAAGACGGCCGGTCCGCTGTCCGTGTCCAGGTGTCCGACGGCCACGGCGGTTCCCTGCTCGCCGGGCGAGGCACCGTGCCGGTACCAGCCGACGAGCTTGGGATCGTTGTCCGGCGGTGCGGTGAGGCGGCGGTGGCAGTCGAGGCCGAGGCCCATGACCGGGGCGTCGAGGGCCGAACCGGCGCCCCGGGTCCCGGGGCCGGCGGCAGCACCCCGTCAGCCCCGCAGAACCGCCGCAACCCCGGCCGCTCCGCCGCGCCTCCCCGACAGCACATCGGCGGAGCCGAACCCGGAGCCGGAACCGGCGCCACGCCGAACCGCCGAGGCGGCGCCGTGTCCGGCAGCACCGCCTCCACGCCGAACCGCCGACCCGGCGTCGGGCCCGACCGCGTCCCCGCCCTGCCCCGGCCTGGCGGAGCGATCCGCGGAACGTGCCTTACGCGGCGCCATCGGGGCGGCGACGGAGCCGGAACCAGACCGTCCCGGCGACGGCGGCCAGGCCGACCGCGGCCGCGCCGGT
>NZ_JBEXSH010000681.1:0-5075 GCF_040613555.1 Streptomyces sp. NPDC006265 | reverse complement strand
GGCCGACCGGGACGCGGCCCGCACCCTGGTCCGTATCGGCGCGCTCGACCCTGCCCACGTACGGCGCCCCTCTGCTCGCCCGCCTCGCCGGCACGGGCGAACAACGCACCGAGGCCGCCCTGGACGCCTCCTGGACGTGGCCCTGCTGGAGGAGACGACCTACGGCCGCTATGCACCGCACGACCTGGTGCGTGACTTCGCCCGTGAAGGGGCCCGAGCGCAGGACACCGCCACTAGCGCAGACGCCGCGCTGCACTGGTACGCCGCCGTCGCCGAGCGGGTCCTCGCCGCGATCGTGGAACCCGGCCCCGGCCGGGAGGACCGCCGCCGACCCACCCCGAGTCAGCCGGGCGGCCATGCGGCCCCCGTCGGCGCCGTCGCCCCCTTCGCCACTGCCGAAGAGGCCTTCGCCTGGGGGGACAGGGAGCTGGAGAACGTCGTCGCCCTGGCCGGGCGGTACGCGGACGATCCCTCCGGACAGCGCGCGGCCCTGGTCTCCATGCTCGTCCGGCTGATCTTCCCGTTCGCACATCGCCGGGGGCGCGTCGCCGAGATGGAGGTGCTGGGGCAGGCCGGTCTCCGGGTGGCGCGGCGGCTCGGTGACGCGGCGGCGGAGGCGTAGCGCTGGTCGATCTCGCCGGGCTGCGCTTCCTTACCGGGCGGCAGAAGGACGCCCTCGCCCTCAACGACAGCGCGCTCGCCATCTGGCGGTGGCTGGGCCACCCCTCCTGGATCCGCCGCTGCCTCAACAACCGCGGACTGCTGCTGGACGGGCTCGGCCGGCACACCGAAGCCGGCGAGGTACTGGAGCGGAGCCTGGAGTACGCACGGCGGCTGGACGACCCGTACGGCGAAGCCGTCACCCACAGCCACCTCGGCAACCTCGTCGAGCACACCGACCCGCGGGCCGCCATCGAGCGGCACCGGCGTTCACTCGCCCTCGGGGACGAGATCGGTGCCGTGATCGTGCGGCACTCCGCGCACTGCAACATCGGGTACGCGCATCTGCGGCTCGGCCAACCGGCCGCCGCCCTGCCGCACTTCGAGGAGAGCCTGCGCATCCTCGGCGGGCACGGCGACTGGCACGGCGAGTCCCAGACCCGGCTCGGCCTGGTCCGGGCCCTGCGTCTGCTGGGGCGCGACGGGCGGGCCGCCCGCGAGTGCGCCGAGTGCTCGGCCGGGCAGTAGCCCGCGCCGACCACTACACCGGCGCTCTCGCCCCCCCACCAGCACGGGCTGCTGCTGTGCGAGCGGGGGCACATCGGCGAGGCGCGCGAGGAGTGGAGCTCCGCACTGGCGGCGCTGGAGGGCACGGACGAGCAGGCGGTGGTCACGGAGCTGCGTGAGCTCCTGGCGTGCCCTGTCTGATCACTTGGCGTCCGCGTAGCACTCCACCACCGCCGTCGTGAACGGGAATCGCACCGGTGTCTCCCCGAAGGTCAGGCGGCCGGCCAGGTCCGCCGCCTCGCGGATCGCCGCCACAACCACTTCCGTCTCCTCCTCGGGGCAGTGCACGATGACCTCGTCGTGCTGGAAGAAGACCAGTTCGGCCGCCAGTTCGGCGCAGGTCCTGCGCAGCGCGGCGAGCAGGAGCAACGCCCAGTCGGCGGCACTGCCCTGGACGACGAAGTTGCGGGCGAAGCGGCCTCGGGCGCGGGCGTTGGTGGAGGCGTACCCGGGCACCCATTGCCCGCCGTCCGGCTGGTCGTCCTCCCCGGAGCCGGAGCCTACGGCAGCGGTCGGGATGCCCGCCTCCTCGCTCGCGTCGTCCGTCCCCCGGGCCGCGGGCGGGCAGGTCCGGCCGAGCCAGGTCCGTACGAGCCGGCCCTCCTCGCCGGCCCGGGCCGCGTCGTCGACGTACGCCACCGCCCTGGGGAAACGGCGTCGAAGCGCGGCGAGGTTCTTCAGGCCGTCACCGGAGGTCTGGCCGTAGACGGCGCCGAGCACGGCGAGTTTGGCCTGGGAGCGGTCGCCGGAGAAGGCGCGGTCGGAGACGGACTGGTACAGGTCGCTCTCCCGGCCGGCCACCTCCATCAGCCCGGGGTCTCGGGAGATCGCGGCGAGGACGCGCGGCTCCATCTGGTCGGCGTCGGCGACGACGAGCCGCCAGCCGGGGTCGGCGACCACGGCCCGCCGGATCACCTTGGGGATCTGGAGCCCGCCTCCGCCGTGGGTGACCCAGCGCCCGGTCACCGTCCCGCCCGCGAGGAACTCGGGGCGGAAGCGGCCCTCGCGGACCCAGTCCTGGAGCCAGGACCAGCCGTGGGCGACCCAGATGCGGTACAGCTTCTTGTACTCGATCAGGGGTTTCACGGCGGGGTGGTCGACCGACTGGAGCTCCCAGCGGCGGGTCGAGGAAACCTTGATCCCGGCCTGGGAGAAGGCCTTGACCACGTCGGCGGGCAGATCGGGGCGGACGCGTCTGCCGAAGGCGGCGGACACCTCGTCGGCGAGCTCGGCCAGGCGGCGCGGCTCGCCGCCGCCCGCGTACCGCTCGCCCAGCAGGTCGTGCAGCAGTGCGCGGTGCACCTGCGCGCTCCAGGGCAGCCCGGTGCGGTTCAGTTCGGCGGCCACCAGCATGCCCGCCGACTCGGCGGCCGTCAGCAGCCGCATGCGGTCGGGGTGCCCGGCAGTCTCGTGCCGCCGCTGCTGCTCGGCGTAGACCGCGAGGAGGTCCGGCAGGGGCAGGTGGACGCCCTGGGGCTCGAACAGCGAGGACTGGGAGCCCGGTTCGGCGGAGCGCTGCGGTGGATCGGGTGGCACGGGGCCGCCGCGCAGCCGGGCCAGCGCGGCCGCGGCCGAGCGCGGTTGCCCGTACCGCCCCTCGTGGCCGAGGAGGAGGGTCTCGGCGGCCTCGATGTCGTAGCACCGCTCGGCTCGCACCCCCGTGGCGAGCAGGCGCGGGTAGACCTCGGCGGTGGACCGCCACACCCACCGCGTGACGCCGGGACGGCTCCGGACCGCCTCGGCGGGATCGGCCTCCCGCCGCACCGGGCCGGCGGGCAGCCCGTCCGGACCGAGGGGGGCGACGTCCACGCCACCGTCCTCGGCCGGAGCGAGCGCCCACCGGTCGGCCATGCTGCGAGTGTGCCAGGGGGGTCTGACAACGCCCTGCTGCCGTCGGCCGCCGTCAGGACTCGTCCAGCACCTCCTTCTGCGCCTGCACGATCTTCTCCAGCACCGCCGCGACGTACCGCTCGGTCCGCTCCTTGCCGATGCCGAGGCCGCTGAGGACGCCCTCGCCGTTCTCGTGCTCCAGCAGCGCGAGCAGGATGTGCTCGGTGCCGATGTAGTTGTGGCCGAGGCGCAGGGCCTCGCGGAAGGTGAGCTCCAGGACCTTCTTGGCGGCCTGGCCGTACGGCACCAGCTCCGGGACCTCGTCGACGGCGGGCGGGAGCGCCGCCGTGGCCGCCTCGCGGACCGTGTCGAGCGGGACGCCCTGCTCGACGATGGCCTTGGCGGCGAGCCCGTCGGGCTCGGCCAGCAGTCCCAGGACGAGGTGCTCGGGCACGCCCTCGGCGTTGCGCGCGGCTTTGGACTCGCTGTGGGCGGTCATGACCACGTTCCGCGCGCGCACCGTGTAGCGGCTGAAGCCCTGGCTGGGGTCGAGGTCGGCCGACTCCTTCGGCACGAACCGCTTCTGGGCCGCCTGCCGGGTGACGCCCATGCTCTTGCCGATGTCGGTCCAGGACGCGCCGGAGCGCCGGGCCTGGTCGACGAAGTGGCCGATCAGGTGGTCGGCCACGTCGCCCAGGTGGTCCGCGGCGATCACCGCGTCCTGGAGCTGGTCCAGCGGCTCCTCGTGGACCTTCTTGATGGTCGCGATGAGGTCGTCGAGACGGATGGATGACGTGGTGTCGGGGTTCGTCATATGTCAACCGTAGGTTGCGCTCCTATAGCTGTCAACCTCGGGTTGACGCTCTCTCGTCGCTGCCGGCCTTCCGTCATGGCGTGGCACCATCGGCCCGTGAGTACGTCCACCACCGTCGACCGCGCGTTCGAAGCGGCCCTCTATGCCTCCGGCGAGACGGCCCTGGACACCGGCGCATCCCTACTCGCCTCCGACCCGGCGGCGGACGCCGAACTCGACCGGCGCGGACAGGAGTTCGTGGCCACGGCCTGGCGGCGCGGCTGGCAGCCGGCCGACGTCGTACGGATCGTCCGGCGCGAGCTGGACGACATCCACGCGCTCCTCGCCGCCGGGCTGATCCGCGCCCAGGCGCCTGACGACGGACCCCGGGGCCGCCGCTGGAACGCCCAGCTCGCGGCGCTCCCCGCCGACGCCCCGTCCCGCCCCGACCGTTTCTCGTACGCCACCGCCGTGCTGGAGCTGTACCGCCTGCTGCTGCGGCTGCCCTCCCTGGAGGCCCTGGAGGAGGCGCCCGGGGAGGCACGGACCGAGTCCCGCATGCTCACCCGCATCCGTGCCCTGCTCGCCAAGGCCGAGGCCACCGGGTTCCCCGAGGAGGCGGAGGCGCTCAGCGCCAAGGCGCAGGAGCTGATGGCCCGGCACAGCGTCGACGAGGCGCTGCTCGCGGCGCGGGCGCCCTCGCCGGACACGCCCGGGGCCTGCCGGATCGGGGTCGAGCCGCCGTACGAGCAGGCCAAGGCGGTGCTGCTGGACGCCGTCGCCGGCGCCAACCACTGCCGGGCGGTGTGGAACGAACTCCTCGGCTTCTCCACCGTCGTCGGCTTCGAAACCGACTTGGAGGCGGTCGAACTCCTCTACACTTCGCTCCTCGTGCAGGCCACGACCGCGATGACGACGGCGGAGGCCGCGCAGCGGGCGGGCGGCCGCAAGCGCACCAAGACGTTCCGCCAGTCGTTCCTCGCGGCCTACGCCCACCGCATCGGCACCCGTCTGGCGGCCGCGGCAGAGACCCAGGTGACCGACGACCTGCTCCCGGTCCTCGCCTCCCGCGAGGTCGCCGTCACCGGGCGGCTGGACCGGATGTTCCCGGAGACGGCCACGACCCGGCTGCGCGGGGTGCGGGACGCGGCGGGCTGGACGGCCGTCCGGACGTCGCCGGGCACGACGTGCGCGCGGTCCGCGAGGTCGCCGCCCGTGCGCAGTC
>NZ_JBEXSH010000680.1:0-5076 GCF_040613555.1 Streptomyces sp. NPDC006265 | reverse complement strand
CGGCGTCCGCGACGAAGACGGCGTCCTCCAAGAAGGCGGCGTCCGCGACGAAGGCGGCGTCCGCGACGAAGGCGGCGTCCGCGACGAAGGCGGCGTCCGCCAAGAAGGCCGCTTCCAAGTCGTCTGCCGCCCAGAAGGCATCGAAGGGTGCCGCCGTGAAGAAGGCGCCCGCCGCCAGGAAGGTCGCGGTCGCGCCCAAGAAGGCCACCGCCCGTCTGAAGGGCACCGCCCCCGCCAAGGCCGTCGTCCACCCGCAGGGCGACGAGTCGCCCACCGCCCTGGTCCGCCGGGCCCGCCGGATCAACCGCGAGCTCGCCGAGGTCTTTCCGTACGCGCACCCCGAGCTGGACTTCGAGAACCCCTTCCAACTGGTCGTCGCCACGGTCCTGTCCGCCCAGACGACCGACCTGCGCGTCAACCAGACGACACCCTCCCTCTTCGCCACGTACCCGACCCCGGAGGACCTGGCCGCCGCCAACCCCGAGGAGGTGGAGGAGATCCTCCGCCCGTGCGGCTTCTTCCGGGCCAAGACGAAGTCGGTCATAGGGCTGTCGAAGGCCCTGGTGGAGGACTTCGGGGGCGAGGTGCCCGGCCGGCTCGAGGACCTGGTCAAGCTGCCCGGCGTTGGCCGCAAGACCGCGTTCGTCGTGCTCGGCAACGCCTTCGGCCGCCCCGGCATCACCGTCGACACGCACTTCCAGCGCCTGGTGCGCCGCTGGCGGTGGACCGGCGAGACCGACCCGGACAAGATCGAGGCCGCCATCGGCGCGCTCTTCCCGAAGAGCGACTGGACGGATCTGTCGCACCACGTCATCTGGCACGGCCGCCGCATCTGCCACGCCCGCAAGCCCGCGTGCGGCGCCTGCCCGATCGCCCCGCTCTGCCCGGCCTACGGTGAGGGCGAGACCGACCCGGAGAAGGCGAAGAAGCTCCTCAAGTACGAGAAGGGCGGCTTCCCCGGGCAGCGTCTGAAGCCCCCTCAGGCCTATCTGGACGCGGGCGGCAAACCGGCGCCGCCGCTGGGGGCCGGATGAGCTGCCCGAGGCGCCCGCAGCATCCGACGCGCGGCCCGAGCGGCCCGACGCGCGACTCGAAAAGCCCCACGCGCCATCCGAAGAGCCTCACGCGCCGCCCGTTCAGGGGATCCCGGCCGTCGGCGGAACGATCTCGGGTCCGTCGTGCGTTGGATGCGGCAGGACGACGGGGGTGGCGATGACGCGTGCGAGCGACACACAGGGCGGCCCGGCGGTGCTGAGCAAGGACGGACTGCCCGGCTGGCTGGACCCGGTGGTGCACGCCGTGGAGACCGTCCGCCCGAGGCAACTGAGCCGGTTCCTGCCGCCGGAGGACGGGGCGGGGCGGCAGTCCGCCGTGCTGGTGCTCTTCGGTGAAGGGGCGCACGGCCCGGAGCTGCTGCTCATGGAGCGCGCGAGCTCCCTGCGCTCGCACGCCGGCCAGCCCTCCTTCCCGGGCGGCGCCCTCGACCCTGAGGACGGCGACCCGTACGGCGACGGCCCGCTGCGGGCCGCCCTGCGCGAGGCGGAGGAGGAGACCGGCCTCGACCCCTCCGGCGTCCAGCTCTTCGGCGTCCTGCCCCGGCTCTACATCCCGGTCAGCGGCTTCGTCGTCACACCCGTGCTGGGCTGGTGGCGCGAGCCGAGCCCGGTCGGAGTCGTCGACCCGAACGAGACCGCCCGGGTCTTCACCGTCCCCGTGGTGGATCTCACGGATCCCGCAAACCGGGCGACCACCGTCCACCCCAGCGGCCACCGAGGTCCGGCATTTCTAGTCGAATCAGCCCTTGTCTGGGGTTTCACGGCCGGAATCATCGACCGGCTGCTGCACTTCGCGGGCTGGGAGCGGCCCTGGGACCGCGAGAAGCAGGTCCCGCTCGACTGGCGCGCATGACAGGGTGGCCTCCGTGAACGTGCTGGACATCTTGTTGCTGGTCGCCGCCGCGTGGTTCGCGGTCGTGGGGTACCGCCAGGGGTTCGTCGTCGGCATCCTGTCGGTGATCGGCTTCCTGGGCGGCGGCCTCGTCGCGGTGTACGTGCTGCCCGTCCTCTGGGACGCGCTGACGGACAACGCGGAGGTGAACACGACCGCCGCCGTCGTCGCGGTCGTCGTCGTCATCGTCTGCGCCTCCGTCGGCCAGGCCCTCACCACCCACCTCGGCAACAAGCTGCGCCGGCACATCACCTGGTCCCCGGCCCGGGCCCTCGACGCCACCGGCGGCGCCCTGGTCAACGTCGTGGCGATGCTCCTGGTCGCCTGGCTGATCGGCTCGGCCCTCGCGGGCACCACACTGCCGACGCTCGGCAAGGAGGTCCGCAACTCCAAGGTGCTGCTGGGCGTCTCGCAGGCCCTGCCGGACCAGGCTGCCACCTGGTTCGCGGACTTCTCCTCCGTCCTTGCGCAGAACGGCTTCCCGCAGGTCTTCAGCCCCTTCTCGAACGAGCCGATCACCGACGTCCAGCCGCCCGACCCGGCGCTGGCGAACAGCCCCGTGGCGAACCGCGCCCAGCGCTCCATCGTCAAGGTCATGGGTACGGCCCCGAGCTGCGGCAAGGTTCTGGAGGGCACCGGCTTCGTCTTCTCCGACCGCCGTGTGATGACCAACGCGCACGTGGTGGGCGGAGTCGACGAGCCGACCGTGCAGATAGGCGGCGAGGGCAGGAAGTACGACGCCAAGGTCGTGCTCTACGACTGGCGGCGTGACATCGCCGTCCTCGACGTGCCGGATCTGAAAGCGCCCGTGCTGCGGTTCACCGAGAAGGACGCGAGCAGCGGCGACGGTGCGATCGTCGCAGGCTTCCCGGAGAACGGGGCGTACGACGTGCGGGCCGCCCGCGTGCGCGGCCGCATCACCGCCAACGGCCCGGACATCTACCACCGCGGCACGGTCCGCCGCGACGTCTACTCCCTCTTCGCAACCGTCCGCCAGGGCAACTCCGGCGGCCCGCTGCTCACCCCCGACGGCAAGGTCTACGGCGTCGTCTTCGCCAAGTCGCTCGACGACGCCGAGACGGGATACGCGCTGACCGTGGACGAGATCCGGGAGGACATCACCAAGGGACGCACCGAAGCCCAGCAGGTGGGCAGCGACAGCTGTGCCCTGTAGACCCGGCGGCTCCAGGGGCGGCCCCGGAGCGGCAGGTGGCGGGGTGTCACTCGCGCGAGTGGTGCCTCAGTCGCGAGTGTGGCGCAGACGTACGGAGACCCAGCGGGCCCGGCGGCGGAGGATACGCGGAATCCCGACCCGGGGGTCCGCGGTCGCCATCTGCGGTGCGCCGCTTCGCTGGTGGGGGTTCGCACCGCCCGCCGAGTGGCGATTGCGGGTTGCGTCACTGTAGTCGTGCGTCCAGCCCATACCCCGACGTGTGCCCCCGCCCCATGGTCGATAACCGCTCCCGGGGCGTCCAATTGGCCTATGCGCCAGGCAATTGGCCGTTCGTCAGACAAGCGTTCACGTGCCGGTGACCGGGCGGGACCGGCCTGTCACCGGTCGGGTTCGGGATCCCGCAGCCAGTTGATGAGTTCCGAGGAGAACGCGACCGGGTCTTCCTCGTGCGGGAAGTGGCCGAGTCCGTCGAACAGGCGCCAGCGGTAGGGGGCTTCGACGTACTCGCCGGACCCGGCCGCGCTGCGGGTGCGCATCACGGGGTCGAGCGAGCCGTGCAGATGCAGGGTCGGCACGCGCACGGGCCGCTTCATCCGCCGGTTGAACTGGATGCCGTCCGGGCGGGCGAGGGAGCGCACCATCCAGCGGTACGGCTCGACCGCGCAGTGCGCCGCGGAGGGGATGCACATGGCGCGGCGGTACCTCTCCAGCGCCTCGTCCTCGGGTGGGCGCGGGCCGGACCACTCCTGGATCAGCTCCGCAACGAGGGCCCCGTCGTCGGCGGTGAGCTGCCGCTCCGGGATCCAGGGCCGCTGGAACCCCCAGATGTGTGAACCGGCGCGGCTCTGCTTGACGTCCCTCAGCATGGCCGAGCGCCAGCGCCGCGGGTGCGGCATGGACGAGACCGCCAGCCGCCGCACCAGCTTGGGACGCATCGCGGCGGCCGTCCACGCGAGGTATCCGCCGAGGTCGTGGCCGACCAGCGCGGCGTCGGGCTCGCCGAGGGAGCGGATGACGCCGGTGACGTCGAGCGCGAGGTTGGCGGGGTCGTAGCCGCGCGGGGTGCGGTCGCTCCCGCCGACACCCCGCAGGTCCATGGCGACGGCCCGGAAGCCGGCGTCGGCGAGCGCCACCAGCTGGTGCCGCCAGGTCCACCAGAACTGCGGGAAACCGTGCAGCAGCAGGACCAGCGGCCCGTCCCCCAGCTCGGCGATGTGGAAGCGGGCGCCGTTGGCGGCCACGTCGCGGTGGCTCCAGGGGCCGTCCAGGAGTACGGCCGAGGCCGGTTGTGCCGGGGCAGGGGCGGGGTCCGTCATGAGGACGAGCGTGCCACAGCCTCGATGGCCTCGGGGACCCGGTCCTGCGGGAGCTCCGGCCGCGGGTGCGGCTTGGCCTTCTGCAGCACGACTGCGGTCTCCTTCATCGAGGCGGCGACCTTCTGCGGGCCCTTGCTCTTCTTGGCCTTCTTCGCGAAGACCATGCCGATCAGCGCCAGCCCGCCCGCGACCAGCACGTTCGCCGCGAAGGACAGCAGGAAGCAGACCGCGAGGTTCCAGTCGCTCCAGGTGCGGATGCCGTACGCCAGCGCGAAGTTCAGCATCGGCAGGGAGAAGATCAGCACCGCGCCGGCCGCCGAGAAGGCACCGCCGCTGGTCGCGCCGCGCTTCACGTCATGCTTGAGCTGCGCCTTCGCCAGCGCGATCTCGTCGTGCACCAGCGCCGACATTTCCGCCGTCGCCGAGGCGAACAGCTGGCCGATGCTGCGTTCGGCGCCGACCGGGCTGCTGTCGGGTGCGCTCATCGCGGTCTCCCTCTTCTGCGTACGGTCCGATGTCCGCGTCTTCTGGTCTGACTCGTGCGCCCCCTGGAGGCACAGGCTGACAACAGGGTGCCCGAACGGGATGCGGAGGGCGACGATGACGAACAGCCCGACGAACGGCGTCCTGGACAGGGAC
>NZ_JBEXSH010000679.1:0-5092 GCF_040613555.1 Streptomyces sp. NPDC006265 | reverse complement strand
GATGCGTCCCCGGTCCTCGCGACCGACGCCCGGCGGCTGGCCGTCATGACCGTGCTCACCGTGCTGGCCGGTGCCGTGGACGCCGTGAGCTTTCTCCATGGGGAAGGTGTTCTGCGCGCTGGCGACCGGCAACGTGCTCTTCCTGTCGTTCGGGCCGGCCGGGGAGGGTGATGTTCCGGTGGCGCGGCCCGCTCGCGATCGGCGCGTTCATGGCCGGGGCGGCCGTCGCGGGCGTCGTGCGGCGGCCCTCCGTCCTCGACGCCGTCGGCTCCCCCGGCCGCCCCCTGGAGGCCCGCATCCTTCAGCGGGCCGAGCAGGCCTACGGCATGGAGTTCGGCCATGTGCGCGTGCACAGCGAGCCCGTCGCCCAGCGCTCGGCCGAGGCACTCGGAGCCCTCGCCTACACCACCGGCTCCCACATCGTGCTCGGCGGGAACCACGTCAGCGACGAGGTGATGTACGAAGAGGTCGACCACGTGCGGCAGGAGCCGGCACTCTTCTCGAACGGATCGTTGGGGTCGGAGACCTTCTCACCCCTGCCGTTGTCGGTACCCGGCGCGGGGCCCGGGGCTTGCCGTACCGGCGCGGGTTCGGCACGCACCACATGGAGATCGGCGACAACGAGAAGGACGGGATACGGGGCGAGTTCGTGGAGAAGGGCGAGATCGGGGCAACCGTGCAGAACTGGCTCGACCCCCACAGCCACCTCTACGGCCTGCCCCTCGCCGTCGGCGGCATGGGGAACACCGACTACCACGGCGACACCATCCTCCCGGACGAGTCGTACCGGCACCTGTTCATGGGCTACAAGCCCCCGACCGGCAAACGCGACGGCGCACTTCGGGTCGGCATCGAGACCGCCGGGCCGGGAGGCAGGACGCCCGACGGCTATGAGCACGGCGTGACGAGCAGCAAGAAGAACAACAACCCCGTGAGCCGGCTCGGCGGCCACAAGGACGACAAGCCCGGTGGCAAGGCCCCGCTCGGTTCGAGTCAGCGCCATGTCGATCTGCGGGAGTTCGGCGACTGGGTGCAGAAGCTGAAACGCCTGGAGAACGACTGGAAGACGGAGTTCGCCAAAGCCAAGACCCATGAGGAAGGCGCGGCCCTGTACCGGGACCTGATCGGCAAGCGCAACGGCCCCGGTTCGTGAACCGCGTTGCGCCCGGTGCGGGAGCCGTCCCGCACGACGCCGGCGACACCGATCGGTGGACGGCCGGCACCGCGGTTCGCACTCTCACCGCCGCATCGGCAGGATGGGGCCATGACCGACATCCGCACACCCCGCCTCCTCCTGCGCCGATGGCTGGAGGACGACCTCGTCCCCCTGTCCGAGATCCATGCCGACCCGGCGGTGATGCGCCGGATCGGCGACGGCGCGACACGCTCCGAGGAGCAGACCGAGCAGGACATCGAGGCGTGGGAGGAGGAGTGGGACGAGGAAGGGTTCGGGATGTTCGCCGTCGAACTGCTGGGCTCGGGTGAGCTGGCGGGCGCCGTCGGTCTGTCCGTGGCCGACGCCCCGGCGGAGATCGCCGGCCAGGTGGCGATCAGCTGGCGGCTCGGGCGGGTGTTCTGGAGTCAGGGGTACGCCTCCGAAGCGGCACACGCCACCCTGGAATTCGCCGTGCAGGACCGCGGTCTCGACCGGGTGGTGGCCGTGCGCCGGATCGCCGACACGGCCTCCGCGAACGTACTCGACAAACTCGGCATGCAGGCGGAAGGCACCGCGCAGGATCCGGTCCTCGGCCACGACCTCGCGGTGTACGGCATCGACCTCACCCAGTACCAGGAATAGCGCCGGCGTCGTTGCCGGCCGGTGGGCCGTCCGGCTTCCGCACTGCCGCGTCGAGGACAGGGCCCAGTTCCCGGGCCACGGTCGTCAGGGCCCGGATGTCCTGCTCGGCACGGGCGAGGAGGATCGCCCCCTCCAGGCTGCTGATCATGAGCGTGGCGAGTGCGCCGGTGCGTTCCTCGGGCACACCCATCCCGGTCAGGGCTCGGGCGAGGGCACCGGTCCAGGTGGCGAAGGCGGCGGAGGCGGCCTTCCGCGTGGAGGGGACCGACTCCGCGCAGTCCACCGTGGCCGCCGCGACCGGGCAGCCGCCCGCGAAGCCGGCGTCACCGTACTCGTCGGTCCACTGACGCACCATCGCGGCGAAGAGCCCGCTCGGCGTCGGCTCGGACAGCGAGGCCAGGAATCGGGCGACGCGGTCCGCCGCGTATCCGCCCGCCCAGCCCACCGCCTCGTCGACCAACTGCGTCTTGCCACCGGGAAAGTAGTGCTGGAGCGAGCCGCGAGGGGCCCCGGCGTCGACGGCGACCTCGCGCATGCCGGTGGAGGCGACTCCGTGGCGGCGGATGAGCTGGGCGGCGCTGAAGACCATCCGCTCGCGAGGTCCCCGCTCAGCCTTCGCCATCGCCGGTCTCCCTCAGCTGTGTCACGCATCCTTCTCGAGTCCCACCCTATGACCGCCGTCATAACCGCGGCTACTATGACCGCTGTCATAGTCGAGCGCGACGGCGACGGCTCGGCTTCCGCGCGAGCCGCGGGAGGCGGTACGTCATGTACGTCGGTTTCATCGGTCTCGGAGTCATGGGACAGCCCATGGCACTGAACCTCGCTCGTGCCGGGACCCGGCTCGTGGTCTGGAACCGCACCCCGGAGCGGTGCGAACCTCTGCGCGCCGCCGGCGCCGAGGTGGCGGCCGGTGCCGCCGAGGTGTTCCACCGGGCCCCCACCGTGTTCCTCATGCTGGCCGACGAGTCCGCCGTGGACGCGGTCCTGGGGCGCGGCACCCCGGACTTCGCCCCGAGCGTGGCCGGCCGCACCGTCGTCCACATGGGCACGGCCTCGGCCGAGTACTCCTGCGGCCTCCAGGAGGACATCCGGGCGGCGGGCGGGCGTTACGTCGAGGCCCCGGTCTCCGGCAGCCGCGTCCCCGCCGAACGGGGAGAGCTGGTCGGAATGCTGGCGGGTGACGACGACGCCATGGCGACCGTCCGGCCCCTGCTCGCTCCCCTGTGCCGGGAGACGTTCGGGTGCGGGGCCGTCCCGGGCGCCCTGCTGCTGAAGTTCTCCGTGAACCTGTTCCTGATCGCGGTGGTCACGGGGCTCGCCGAGGCCTTCCATTTCGCCGAGCGGCACGGACTCGATCAGCGTCTCTTCCGGGACGTCCTGGACGCCGGCCCCATGGCCAGCGCCGTCTCCCGGGTCAAGACGCCCAAACTGCTGGAGCGCGACTTCTCGGTCCAGGCGGCTGCCGCGGACGTCCTGAAGAACAACCGCCTGATCGCCGAGGCCGCCCGCAAGGCCGACCTGGCGTCCCCGCTGCTCGACGTGTGCCACGCCCTCTACGACGAAACCGTGCGGCGGGGCCACGGCGGCGAGGACATGGTGGCCGTCCTGCACGCCCTGGAGGCCCGGACCGCCGGCGCGCCCGTGTCGGCGGACCGAACCGCGGACGTCTCCGCTTAGGCGTTGTCGCATGCGGCCGGTGGACACCTCGCACGCGCCTCGCCGGAGCAGCGTGGCCGCCGCCATACCCGCACACCGCGGACCGCCCGGACCAGGTGACGTCAGGTGCGTACCGCGAAGGTCAGGCGTGGGACAGCGTGAAGGACACCAGGAAGCCGCTGACCGTGACCAGACCGATCGCCAGATGGGCTTCCTGGAACGCCTCGGGGATCATCGTGTCGGCGATCATGGCCAGGATCGCTCCGGCGGCCACCGCCGTCACCCCCGCGATCACGGTGGGCGAAAAGCCGCCGAGTACGGCGTATCCGAGGATGGCGGAGACTGTGCTCGCGGCCGCGATGGAGCCCCACACCCCGAAGACGTAAGCCTTGCCGCGCCCGGCCTTCTTCATCCCTGCCGAGCTGGACAGGCCCTCCGGGATGTTGCTGATGAACACCGCCGCGACCGTCACGAGGCTGACCGCCCCACCGTCGAGCAGGCTGACGCCGATCACCGCCGACTCGGGCACTCCGTCCAGGAGCGCGCCGAGTGCCAGCGCCGTGCCCGAGCCGCCCTGTTCCTCCTCGGACGGCTGCGTCTGCTCCGTGTGATGGCCCGATCGCTTGCGATGGCGAGCGCCTCGGCGTGCCAGCCACAGGTTCCCGGCGGTGTAGGCAACCGCCCCGGCCAGCGTCCCGATCGCAGCCGGACCCAGTCCACCCTGCTCGTAGGCCTCGCCCACCAGCTCGAAGGAGACGGCCGAGAGGAGCACGCCGGCACCGAAGGCCATCACCAGAGCGATGACCTTCTGCGACACGCGCATCCCGTAGCCGAACACCGCTCCCAGCAGGAGAGCACTGCCTGCCAGCAACCCCCAACCACCTGCTTGCATCGCCTCGGACATGCAGCGCCGTGTACCCGCGCGAGCGTGATCGGCACCTGATGCGCCCGGTGGTCGGTGCCAGGGGTCTGCGTCGATGGCGGCGCCGGACGTCTTGTTGAGCCTCGGACACACCTCGGACACGGAGTACGGGGAGCAGCACGGTGCTGGGCCATGTGACGTCTGTTCAGGGTGGGTGGACCGCAAAAGCGTGAGCGGCCTTCGCGTTCTGGGGAGGTCTCGTGAACGGGCCTCGCGCGGTCGTCGTCTGCCTTGTGATCGCGTGGGCCTGGGCGACCGGGTACGAGCAGGCCGCCGACGGGCTGCGGTCGATGTTGTACCGGTGGACGGCACGGCGTGGGGCCGGGCCACCGGCTTCCCCGGCGCGGTGAACCGGGCCGGCTCGGCAAGGCGCTGCGCTGGGACGGGCGGGACTGGCGGGACGTGCCGGTGCCGCCGGGGGCCGTGTACGGCTGCACATCCTGGCTGCCGACGACGTCTGGGCCACGGGGGCCACCGACTCGGGTGCGGCTGTGGCGCACTGGGACGGGCAGGCCTGGCGGCAGACGGTCGTGGACGGGTTTCCGCGGTCGGCCGTGGGGAGTGTGCTGGCGGTATCGCCGACGGAGGTGTGGGCGGGCGGCACGGCCGGGTTCGTCGGCGGGCCGGTCGACCGGCCGATCCCGCCCCCGCTGGTCCGCTGGGACGGGCAGGCGTGGAGCCGGGTGACGGTGCCGACCGACTTCGGTTCGGTC
>NZ_JBEXSH010000678.1:0-5093 GCF_040613555.1 Streptomyces sp. NPDC006265 | reverse complement strand
GGGCGGAGCCCCGAGCGCCTTGGCCAGGGCCTCCTTGGCGGCGAACCGGGCGGCCAGGGAGGCGACACCCCGGCGCTCCCCACTGGGCAGCAGCAACTCCCGCTCCACGAACAGCCGCTCGGCCAGCGCGGGCGTCCGCTCCAGCGACGCCGCGAACCGATCGATCTCGGCGACGTCGATCCCGACCCCGATGATGCTCATGCGCAGCACCTTACGGGCCGTCCGGCGCCCGCGGGCTCGGCTCCACGGCGACCACGTCGGCTTCGTGAGTCGCGGTGACGGCACGGTCGAGAAAGCGGGTGAGCCTGTCCGCGTCGGAACACAGGTGGAGACCGCGGTGGAGGTGCTTCGAGAACTCGACACCGCGCGCCTGAAGGACACGCAGGACCGCTGCGGCCCGGGCCGAACACCCCTGCGGTGAAACCCGTCGCCCACCGCTCGGGATGTTCGGCCTCCCCCGCCGCGCGTGCGTGCACGAGGGCCAGGTTCTCCAGGGGGACGACTCCCCGCTGTCTGAGCCCCTCCAGCCCGAACCGGAAGTCCCCCGCCACCTTGCACGGGGGGATGCCCAGCGCAAGCCACACAGCCGTGAACCTGTACAGGTCGAGCAGCCCCGAGGGCCCGTCCTGCTGACCGTCCTGCTCGTCGGCCAACGCTCAGGCCCGTCCGGGGCCGGTCTCCGGGACCTCCGGGTCCTCGACGAACAGGTCCTCGGCACGCGCCACGGTGCGGGAACGCTCCAGCCACGCATCGAGACGCTCCAGGTCCGTGCAGGCCGTGATGCGCTCGCGCACGGAGTCCGATACGGGGATACCGCGCACCTCCAGTACGTACAGGATGCCCTTGGCCTCCCCCTCGGCCTTGCCTTCTGCCTTGCCTTCCGCCTTGCCTTCTGCCTTGCCTTCTGCCTTGCCTTCTGCCTTGCCTTCTGCCTTGCCTTCGAGGTAGGCCGTCTCACGGACCGTCCCCCGGCCGGGGAAGTAGTTGACGAACGACATGATTTCCTTCAATTTCTTTCCGGCTGGGCTGTTGCCCAGGCTGATTTCCAGGAAGTCGTAGAAGTAGTCGGCGGTTTCAGGGTCCGTTGTGCGCGTCTCATGAAGGGCGGTTGTCAGCGCCTTCAGTATGGCGTCGGAATCGGCACTACGGGCGTGCGCCAGGGCGGACAGTACGGCCAGCGCGAGGTTCTTCGCCGCGGTCCGGGCGTCGGTGATCACCGGCAGGTTCTCCGGCCCGACGACCAGCGGGTGGGTCCGCTGCGCCGTCCAGCCCCGCGTGCCGCAGTCGAAGGGACCGGCCGCCCACTTGGCTGTGACTCTGTCCTGGCAGACCACGAGAAGCAGGACGGGCAGGCCGTACTTCGCCTGGAGAAAGGCGACGTAGTACGCCCAGCTCCGCTCCTTGCCCGCGACCTTGCCCGACTGTGACTCGATGGCTAGCAGGAAGTCCTCGCCATCGGACGGGCCGACGCGCAGCACTGTGTCCACACGTCGCTCCAGCGGCCGGGCCTCCGTCACGTCGGTCGTGACCGCGTCCACGGTCGCCTTCGCGGATAACGGGACACCCAATACCCCGAACACGGGAGCCAGGATCTCGGGCCGCTCCTGGAAGATGCGGTGCATGCCCTCGTGAGCTGATGTGACCATGTGTGCAACCTAGTTGGATCAAGGGGTGATTTATCCGGGTGAAGGCGGTACGTTCACCCTTTCGAGGGGCGCTAAAACGTTCAGGCCGCCGAGGTCAGCTCGCACCACACGTACTTGCCCCGATTGCCGTCTCTCGTCAGCGGCTGCCAGCCCCACAGGTCGGAACACGCCCGGACCAACGCGAGCCCCCGCCCCGCCTCCGAGTCGGCGACCTGCTCGAACGACCCTGGCGGCTCGGGTGGCTCCGGGTCGGCGTCCCACGCTCCGATCCGCAGTACCCCGGCCGACCATCGCACGCGCAGGGCGGCGGGCCCCTTGGTGTGACGTACGGCGTTGGAGACCAGCTCGGCCGCGAGCAGTTCGGCCACATCACCCAGGCGGATCAGCCCGTGCATCGTGAGGATCAGGCGGAGGGTACGGCGGCCGACCGTGACGGCACGCAGGTCGTTCGGGATGTACAGGGTGTACTCCCAGGACTCGCCGGACTCGCATTCGAGCATGCGTGAACTCCCGTTTGATGGTGAGGGGTTGATGTCACGGGGCGGTGTCATTGCCGCAGCCGTCACGACAGGACGGGGCGGTGCGCTTCCGGAGCCCCCGGCAATCCGCAGCGTGTGCGTCGCGTCACTGACGGTAGGTCTTACTGTTTAAGTTCCGCAACCCGATCGCATACCCTGACACCCGAACGAGTCGCGCCGACAGGCGCATTGGGAGGCAAGCGATGGCATTGAGGAGCCAGCCAACCGCGCGACAGATGCGCCTGGCCCTCGAACTGCGAAGACTCCGCGACGCAGCGGGTCTCACAGCCCGCGAGGCGGCGGCCCTGCTCGGGGTCAGCGCCCCGCAGATCAGCCAGATCGAGGCCGGCCTCGCCGGAGTGAGCGCGAAGCGCCTGCGCCGCCTGGCGGCCCACTACGTGTGCACGGACGAGGTGTTCATCGACGCCCTGGTTGCTGTGGCAACCGATCGGACACGCGGTTGGTGGGAGGACTACCGGGGACTGCTGCCCACACCGTTCCTCGCCCTCGCCGAGTTGGAGCACCACGCCACGTTCCTATGGGAGGCGCAGTTCCTGTACATCCCGGGTCCACTCCAGACTGAGGCCTACGCTCGCGCCGTCTACGCCTACAGAGTTCCCGAACTTCCGGAGGAGGACCTTGAGTTGCGCGTCCGACACCGGATGCAGCGCAAGGTGATTCTCAAAGGCCCTGCTCCCAAGCCTTACGAAGCCGTCGTCCACGAGGCGGCCTTGCGCATCATGGTCAGTGACCGCGCCACCTCACGAGCCCAACTCGTTCACTTGCTCGAACTCTCCGAAGCGGACGACGTCACCGTGCGCGTCCTCCCCTTCGACCTGGAGGATTTCGCCGGAGCCGCGAGCGCCATGACGTACGCAGGCGGCGCCGTTCCCAAGCTCGACACAGTCGTGCGTGACGGGCCGCAGGGTGCCGCCTTCATCGACTCCGAAGCCCAGCTCGCCGCCTTTCGAACACTCTTCCGTAAAGTGGAGGCGGTGTCGCTCGACGCCGAGCGGTCCCGCGAATTCATCCACAGGTTGGCGAAGGAGCTGTGAGGCGCCCGATGGACACCACCGGCAACTGGCGAAAGTCATCCTATTCAGGGCCTGGCGACGGCGACTCCTGCGTGGAGATCGCCCCGGCCCCCACCCACATAGCCATCCGCGATTCAAAGGCCCCGGCCAGGGCAACTGTCACCGTCCCAACCGGAGCGTTCACCGCCTTCGTCGACGCCCTCAAGGGCGACTACTCCACCGTCACCGACTTCGCCAGGTTCCGGGGCTGATCCACCTCGTTGCCCCGGGCCGTGGCAAGCTCACAGGCGAACACCTGCAGCGGCACGGTCGCCACCATCGGCTGAAGCAGCGTCGGAGTGACCGGGATCCGGACCAGATGGTCGGCGTACGGCACCACCGCCTCGTCGCCCTCCTCCGCGATGACGATCGTCCGCGCCCCCCGCGCCCGGATCTCCTGGATGTTGGACACGATCTTGTCGTGCAGCACCGACCGACCGCGCGGTGACGGCACGACCACGACCACCGGCAGGTCCTCCTCGATCAGCGCGATCGGCCCGTGCTTCAACTCCCCCGCCGCGAAGCCCTCGGCGTGCATGTACGCCAGTTCCTTCAGCTTCAACGCGCCCTCCAGCGCCACGGGGTAGCCCACATGCCGCCCCAGGAACAGCACCGTGTTCTTCGACGCGAGCGAGCGCGCCAGCTCCCGTACCGGCTCCATGGTCCCGAGCACCTGCTCCACCGCACCGGCGAGCGAGGACAGGTCGCGGACCACCGCCCGGATCTCGTCGCCCCACTTGGTGCCCCGCACCTGGCCCAGATACAGCGCGACCAGGTAGCACGCCACGAGCTGCGTCAGAAACGCCTTGGTGGACGCGACGGCCACCTCCGGCCCTGCGTGCGTGTACAGCACCGCGTCCGACTCGCGCGGGATCGTCGAGCCGTTGGTATTGCAGATCGCCAGCACCTTGGAGCCCTGCTCGCGGGCGTGCCGCAGCGCCATCAGCGTGTCCATGGTCTCGCCGGACTGGGAAATGGCGATGACCAGGCTCTGGCCGTCCAGGATCGGGTCCCGGTAGCGGAATTCGCTGGCCAGCTCCACCTCGCAGGGGATCCGCGCCCAGTGCTCGATGGCGTACTTGGCGATCATCCCGGCGTGGAAGGCCGTACCGCACGCGACGATGACGACCTTGCCGATCTCCCGCAGCACCCGCGGAGGGATCCGCACCTCGTCCAGCGTGAGCGAACCGGAACGGTCGATCCGGCCCAGCAGCGTGTCGGCGACCGCCTTGGGCTGCTCGGCGATCTCCTTGAGCATGAAGTAGTCGTAGCCGCCCTTCTCGGCGGCCGACGCGTCCCAGTCGACGTGGTAGGAACGGACGTCGGCCGGGCGGCCGTCGAAGCCCGTCACCGTCACACCGTCCCGCCGCAGCTCCACCACCTGGTCCTGCCCGAGCTCGATCGCGGACCGCGTGTGGGCGATGAACGCGGCGACGTCCGAGGCGAGGAAGGCCTCGCCCTCACCGACGCCCACCACCAGCGGCGAGTTCCGCCGCGCACCCACCACCACGTCCGGTTCGTCGGCGTGTGCCGCGACCAGCGTGAACGCGCCTTCCAGCCGCCGGCACACCAGCCGCATCGCCTCGGCGAGATCCGCGCAGGAGGAGAACTCCTCGGCGAGCAGATGCGCGACGACCTCGGTGTCCGTCTCGGAGGCCAGTTCGTGGCCGCGCTCCGCCAGTTCGGCCCGCAGTTCGGCGAAGTTCTCGATGATGCCGTTGTGCACCACCGCGACCCGTCCCGCGTTGTCGAGGTGCGGGTGGGCGTTGGTGTCCGTCGGCCCGCCGTGCGTGGCCCAACGGGTGTGCCCGATACCCGTCGCGCCGGTCGGCAGCGGCCTGCCGTCCAGTTCCTTC
>NZ_JBEXSH010000677.1:0-5094 GCF_040613555.1 Streptomyces sp. NPDC006265 | reverse complement strand
GTTCCTGAGGTTCGGGGAGCTGGAGGTGGCCGGTTCCTCGCCCGAGCGGTTCCTGCGGATCGGCCGGGACGGCACCGCCGAGGCCCGGCCCATCAAGGGCACCGCGCCCCGGGGCGACGGGCCGGAGGAGGACGCCCGGCTGCGGGACGCGCTCGCGTCGGACGCCAAGACCCGGGCCGAGAACCTGATGATCGTGGACCTGCTGCGCAACGACCTCGGGCAGGTCTGCCGGACCGGGACCGTGCGGGTCTCCAAGCTGATGGCGACGGAGACGTACGCGACCGTGCACCAGCTGGTGTCGACCGTGGAGGGCAGGCTGCGGCCCGGCACGGACGCGGTGGACTGTGTGCGGGCCTGCTTCCCCGGCGGGTCGATGACCGGCGCGCCGAAGCTGCGCACGCTGGAGATCATCGACTCACTGGAGACCGAGGCCCGCGGCGTCTACTCCGGCGCCCTCGGCTACTTCGGCTGCGGTGGCGGCGCGGACCTCAGCATCGTGATCCGCACCGCGGTCTTCGCCGACGGCGTGATGCATCTGGGCACGGGCGGCGCGATCGTGCTCGACTCCGATCCCGACGCGGAGTACGACGAGATGCTGCTGAAGACGGCGGCCCCGATGCGGGCCCTGCACCAGCACACGGCCGACCCGATGCGGCGCCAGGGCCCGCCGGGGCGGACGGCCCGGGCAGCCGGGGAGGCACGGCGATGACCAGTCCGCAGGTCACGCTGGACCCGGCCGGCACCGAGGCGCCAGGCAATCTCGCGGCCCATCTCGCGGAGCTCGCCGAGCGGCGCGGCTGGACCGGGCGGGCCGCCTTCCACCAGGGGCACCGCGCCTGGACCCATGGTGAGGTGCACGACCTCGCCGCCCGCGCGGCCACCGTGCTGGCCGGGCAGGGGGTGCGCCCCGGCGACCGGGTGCTGCTGGCGCTGCCGGACTCCCTCGCCTGGGTCACGGCGTTCCTCGCCGCCGCCCGCCTCGGTGCCGTCGCGGTCCTGGTCAACCCCGAACTGCCCGCCGCCGACCACGCGTTCCTGGCCGAGGACACCGACGCCGCGCTGTGTGTGACGGGGCCCGGCCTGGAGACGCGGTTCGCCGGCCGGCCGGGGCTGGGTGCCGATCAGCTGATGGCCCTGGCCCCCGGCGCCGGGCCCGCCCCCGCCCACCAGGTCGACGCGCACAGCCCGCTCTACGTGCAGTACACGTCCGGCACCACCGGCCGCCCCAAGGGCGTCGTGCACACGCACGGCGATCCCCGGACGTACCACGACCTGGTCGGGCGGCGGGTGCTGCGGATCACCGCCGAGGACGTCACCCTGTCGGTGTCGAAGCTGTTCTTCGCCTACGGGTTCGGCAACGCGTTCGTCTTCCCGCTGTTCTCCGGCTCGTCCGCCGTCCTGGTGGACCGGCGGCCCGGACCGGCCATCACCGACGAACTCGTCGCCCGGCACCGGGTGACGCTGCTGTACTCCGTACCGTCCGCCTACGCCGCGCTGGTCACCGAGCGGGGCCACGGGCACGAGGGCTGCTTCGCCTCGGTGCGGGCCGCGGTGTCGGCCGGCGAGGGGCTTCCGGAGGGGCTGGCACAGCAGGTGACCGCGCTGCTGGGCGCGCCGGTGCTGGAGCAGATCGGCTCCACCGAGGCCGGTCACGCCTTCTGCGCCAACGGCTTCGCCCACAACCGCACGGGCACCGTCGGCCCGCCTGTCCCCGGCTTCGAGGTGGAGCTGCGCGACCGTGACGGCCACCCGGTCCCGGACGGCGACGAGGGCGAGATGTGGGTGCGCGGGCCGACGGTGACGCCCGGCTACCTCAACCGGCCCGAGGAGACCGCCCGGACCCTCGTGGGCGGCTGGCTGGCCACGCGGGACCGGGCCTGCCGCGAACCGGACGGCGCCTACCGGCATCTGGGCCGCGCGGACGACATGGAGATGGTCGGCGGCATCACCGTCTCCCCGCTGGAGGTGGAGGCCGTGCTGCGCGGCCATCCGGCGGTGCGGGAGGTGGCGGTCGCGGCCGTTCCGGACGGGCGCGGCGCGAGCCGGCTACGGGCCTTCGTGGTCCCCGCCCCGCCCGTCCGGGACGGTCTGGCCGACGAGTTGCTCGGCCTGGCGCGGGAGAGCCTCGCCGCGTTCAAGGTCCCCCGCAGCGTCAGTCTCGTGCCGTCGCTGCCCCGCACCCCGACCGGGAAGCTCCGCCGCCATCTGGTCCGGAAGGGCGCCTGGTGAACACCACGGAGAGGAACCACCCCATGCGACAGCACCTGCTCGCCGACCGAGGGTTCTACCTGGGACCGGTCTTCCGGCGGGCGGCCGACCGGCACGGGGCGGTCTTCGTCACGCTCGACCGGGCGCTCGACGTCGCGCCCGACCTCGGGGTCGACCTGAGCTACCGCGTGCTGGCCGAGGTGGTCGAGGAGGTGTCCGGCCGGTTGTGGGAGGCCGGGGTGCGGCCTGCGGAGCAGGTCGTCGTACACAAGGCCGACAACGTCGACATCATGCTGCTGACCTGCGCCGTCTCCCGTATCGGGGCCGTGCCGGTGCTGCTGTCGCCGACGCTGACCCCCACGGTGGCCGGGCAGCTCCTCGCACGGCTGCGGCGGCCCTGGCTGATCACCGACGGCGCGACGCTGGCCGGTCTGGGGGACGTCGGCCTGTCCGGGCTCGTGCGGCGGACGCTGACCGTGGACGAGGCGCCCGGGGCCGAGCCGCTGGCGGCGTACTCCGGGGCCGAACCGCCCCCACCCGTCCGGCTGCACCCCCGTGAACCCGCCCTGATCACCCACAGCTCCGGCACCACCGGTGTCCCGAAGCTGGCCGTGCACTGCGCGGGGACCATGTGGAACCGGCTCGTGCCGCAGCAGGCGATGGGCTGGCCCACCCGGGGCGAGACGGCCGCGCTGCACATGTCGTTCGTGCACTCGCGTTTCTACCATCTGCTCGGCGTGCTCCTGCACTTCGGCAGCCCGCTCGTGCTGATCACCGACCCGGATCCGGCCGCGGTCGGTCCGCTGCTGGTCCGGCACCGGCCCGGCATCGTGGAGACGCACCCCAACACGTTCGTGCTGTGGGAGGAGTTGGCCGGTGCGCCCGGGGCGCCGCTGTCCCGGGTGCGGTCGTACGGCTCGACGTTCGACGCGATCCATCCGCGTACCGTGCGGCGGCTGCTGGACGCGTCGCGGCGCCGCACGCCCTGGCTGATCCAGCTGTACGGGCAGAGCGAGACGGGCCCGGTGGCGTTCCAGGCGGTGACCCGGCGCAGTGCGACCCGGGCGGACGGCCGCCGGGTGGGGTTCGGGATACCCGGCTTCACGCGGGTCCGGGTCACCGACGCCGACGGCGCGCGGGTCCCGCCCGGTACACCGGGCCGGATCGAGGCGCGCACCCGGGGCCGGATCCTCACCTACCTCGGCCTTCAGGAGCGCTACGACCGTCAGCTCAGCGACGGCTGGTGGGAGATGGGCGACCTGGGCTACCGCAGTCGCCTGGGCGCGCTGTACCTGATCGACCGGGAGGTCGACCGGATCGACGCCGTGCACAGCAACCTGGAGGTCGAGGACGCCCTGATGTCCCGGCTGGAGGAGTTGCGCGAGGTCGTGATCGTGCGGGGGGCGGACCGTGAGCCGGTGCCGGTGGTGTGCGTGCGCGGCGAGCGGCCCCTGGACCCGGAGCGCTGGCGGCGGGCCACGGCCGGGCTGCCCGCGATGGCCGAGCCACGGCAGTGGCGGTTCGAGGAGCTGCCGGTGACGGCGACCTGGAAGGTGAAGCGCGTGGAGATCGCCCGGATGCTGTCCGCCGTGGCGGAGCCCAGGGCCGAAGGCGCCCGGGCATGACCCCAGTCCTCGTCGTGGGCGCCGGACCGGTGGGCCTGTCGGCGGCGCTGGCACTGCGGGCGCACGGCCTGCCGGTCACGCTGCTGGAGGCGGACCCGCAGGACCGTGAACGACCGGGCAGCCGGGCCCTGTTCGTGCACCGGGAGACCCTCGCCCTGCTGGAGGCGATGCTGCCCGGCCTCGCCGCCGAGATCACCTCGTACGGACGGACCTGGCACACCCGGCGCACCCTCTACCGGGGCCGGGAGGTCTACACCCGGACCTACCCGCCCGTGACCGGCCCGCCGCCCTTCACCAGCCTGCGCCAGACCGATACCGAGCGGTTTCTGCGCGCGGCCTGTGAGCGGGCCGGGGTCGACTTCGTGTGGGGCGCGCGTGTGACGGGCGTGCGCACCACGGAGACGGGCGTCTCACTGACCGGCGAGGACGGGCGGGTGTGGAGCGGCCCGTACGCGGTCGCCGCCGACGGGGCGCGCTCCGCGGTCCGGCAGGGGCTGGGCATCGAGCTGGAGGGCACCCGCGGCGAGGGTTTCCACGTCGTCGTGGACGTCGCCGATGTGCCGGGCGCCGAGCTGCCGTTGGAGCGGGTCTTCCACTACGAGCATCCCGGGGCCGGCGGGCGCGGTGTGATGCGGGTGCCGTTCACGGGGGGCTTCCAGGTCGACGTCCAGTGCCGCGACGACGACCGGCCGGAGGACTTCGGCACCGAGGAGGCCGTACGGCGCCGGCTGCCCGCGATCGTGGGGGACGGCTACGGCGACCGGATCCTGTGGGTGTCGACGTACCGCTTCCTGCGCATGGTGGCGGCCTCGTTCACCGATCCGCACCGGCGGGTGCTGCTCGCGGGTGAGGCGGCGCATCTCTTCCCGCCGTTCGGGGCGCGCGGGATGAACAGCGGGATCGCGGACGCGGCGGCAGCCGCCCAGGCGATCGCCGCGGGGACCGGCGCGGCGGTCGCGCACTTCGCCGAGGTGCGGCGCGCGGCGGGCCTGTTCAACATGGCCGCCGCGGGCACGGCCCTGGACCATCTGCGGCCGCGCCGCCGGATCGTCCGGGTCAGGCAGCGGGCCGCGGCGGCCCTGGCGCCGGTGCTGCCGTGGTGTGGATCCTGGCTGGAGCACGCGCCGTACGGACCCCGGCACGGGGCATCCGCGGTCGCGGGCCGCACGTACTGAGGAGGACCTCGTGGAGACGAGACCTGCGGTGGCGGAGGGCCTGTGGGCGTGGACGCCCGGCCGTGGCCTGGCCCGGGCCCCGGAGC
>NZ_JBEXSH010000676.1:0-5097 GCF_040613555.1 Streptomyces sp. NPDC006265 | reverse complement strand
CGGCCCCCTCACGGGGAGCCGGGCCGTCGGCGTCCACCCAGGGCACAGAGCCCGACCCCGCCGATCTCCACCCCGGACGCAGCGCCGGCCCCCACCAATCCCCACCCGCGCACAGCGCCCGTCCCCGCCCATCCGCACCCGGCGCATGGCTCAGTCCCCCCCGCCGATCCAACCCCGGACGCAGCGCCGGCCCCCACCAATGCCCACCCCCGCACAGCGCCCGTCTCCGCCCGCCCCCACCCCCACCCGCGCATGGCTCAGTCCCCCTCCGATCCCCACCCGCGCACAGCGCCGGCCCCCACCGATCCCCACCCACGCACAGCGCCCGTCCCCTCCGATCCCCACCCGCTACCCTCGCCCCGTGACCAGCCACCCCGCCTTCCCCCCGCCCCCCGGCGCCCGCGCCTACCCCCTGCGCACCTCACGCGGCGAGTTCGCCGTCGTCGACTCGTCGGCGTCGCCGACGGCTGGTGTGGAGGAGCGGGGAGTCGTCCTGATGCTGCCCGGATTCACCGGCAGCAAGGAGGACTTCAGGCTGCTCCATGAGCCGCTCGCACAGCGGGGGTACCGGGTCGTCGCCGTGGACGGACGGGGGCAGCACGAGTCGGAGGGCCCCTTGGACGACGAGTCCGCCTACGCCCAGCGGGAGCTCGCGCGGGACGTGCTCGCGCAGGTCGAGGCACTGGGCGGGCCCGTGCACCTCGTGGGGCATTCGCTCGGCGGGCAGATCGCCCGTGCGGCCGTGCTGCTCGACCACTCCCCGTTCGTCTCGTTCACCCTGGTCTCGTCCGGTCCGGCGGAGATCTCCGTCTCCCAGCAGCAGCGCGTGAAGCTGCTGCGGGACGCGCTCGCCCTGCTGTCGATGGCGGAGGTGTGGGAGGCCATCCAGGCCATGGGACCGCCGGAGGAAGTCGGCGGGCCGGCCCGCGGCCTCGGCGACCAGGACCAGTTGCGACGCCGCTGGCTGGGTCACAGCCCTGCCCAACTGCTGGCGACCGGGCGTCAGTTGTGCACCGAGCCGGACCGCGTGTCCGAACTCGCCGCGATCCCGCTGCCGTTCCACGTCGTGTCCGGCGCGCACGATGACACCTGGCCGGTGGCGATCCTGGACGACATGGCCCTGCGGCTGGACGCGCACCGCACGGTCATCACGGGAGCCGAGCACTCCCCCAACGCCGACCAGCCGCTCCCGACGGCCCACGCCCTCGCCGACTTCTGGGACGGCCCGGGCCGGGTGTAGTCGCCTGGCCGGCATCCCGACCGCTCCGGCTTAGTGGTCGGCTCCGGAAGTCCTTCGGGGGTTGACCCCGGGACGGGGCGTCTGTCGGGTGTCGCCGAACTCCTGGCCGGCACAGCCGTTGACGAGGGCTGCTACCGCCAATCCGGATGGCCACGGCCATCACCGACCGCCTGGCCGGCCGCGGGCTCGATGTCATCACTCCCGCGCCAGCGGACCGCGCGTTCGTCCACCAGGTCATCTTCAACGGACACACCCGGAGGTGTGCGTCAAACCAAACGGTTTGGGCGTTGTTCTCAGTCCGAGCGGGGGAACATGCGCTCGACGGCGGCCACCAGTGCGGCGCGGCGGGCGGCGATGGAGGGGTCCACGGCCTGGTCTGCGGCAGCGGCGGCGATTTCGGGCTGGCCTGCCCAGGTCATGGCGATCTGGTTGATCAGGGCGAGGACGTCGACGGGTTCCCAGGCCGGGTCGAGCAGCCCGATGCGCTGTGCGTCGCGGAGTTGGTCGAGCTTGCCGGCGATCGTGGCCTGGAGGGGGCTGGTGGGGTTGTCTGCGGGCTCGGCCAGCTCCAGACGGCCCCACATGATCAGGCGGTAGTGGTCCGGACGTGCCGTGAAGTGGTCGAAGAGGATGCCGGCATAACCGGGCAGGTCGGCCGGGTCCAGCTGAGTGGCCTCGACGAGTGCGGTCGTCTCGCGTTCGGCGACGTGCGCGTAAAGGGCTTCCTTGCTGCGGAAGTAGGCGTAGACACGTTCCTTGCTCGTCCTGGCCTGCTTGGCGATGCGGTCCACGCGGGCGCCGGCGATCCCGTGCCGGGCGAACTCCTCCTTGGCTGCGGCGACGATCCGCTGGCGCGTGGAGTCGGCGGACTCGCCCGCGATGGCGGCGTCCGAGGTCTGGCCAGGGTTGGTGGAGCGAGGCATGAGCCCAGGATAGGCGACCGAACCGTTCGGTTTTGCGTTGCACTCCGGATAAGCATAGGGTCACACCGAACAGTTTGGTTTGGTCGGCTAGGGCTGCCGACATGACACGAGGAGCGATCTCATGCAGCACCGCACCCTGGGACAGCAGGGACTGCGCGTCTCCGCGCTCGGACTGGGCCTGATGGGGATGTCCCTGGCCTACGGCCCCTCGAGCGACGAGGACGGCATCTCCACCATCCGCCGCGCCCACGAACTCGGAGTCGGCTTCTTCGACACCGCCGAGCTGTACGGCCAAGGCACCGGCAGCAACGAGACGCTGCTCGGCAGCGCAGTCAAGGACTTCCGCGACGAGGTCATCCTGGCCACCAAGTTCGGCTTCGACATGACCAGCAAGACGCCGGGGAGCGGCGTCAACAGCCGCCCGGAGAACATCCGCAAGGTCGCCGAGAACAGCCTGCGCCAGCTCCAGACCGACCGCATCGACCTCTTCTACCAGCACATCTCCGACCCCGACGTACCGGCCGAGGAGGTCGCCGGCACTGTCGGTGACCTGATCGCCGAGGGCAAGGTGCAGTACTTCGGCCTGAGTAACGTCGGCCCGCAGTACATCCGCCGCGCCCACACCGTCACCCCGGTCACAGCCCTTCAGTACGAGTACTCGGTCTTCGAGCGCGAAGTAGAGGACGAGATCCTGCCGGTCCTGCGAGAGTTGGGGATCGGCCTGGTGCCGTACTCGCCGCTCGGCCGCGGCTTCCTCTCCGGCGTGGTCAAGCCCGCTGACGAGTATCCCGAGGGCGACATGCGCCGCTGGGACGAGCGCTGGCAGGGCGAGAAGTACGCCTACAACCTGAACGCCGCCGAGCAGCTCCGAAAGCTCGCCGCCACCAAGGGCATCGCCCCCGCCCAGCTTGCCCTGGCCTGGCTACTCGCCCAGGGCGAGGACGTAATCCCGATCCCGGGCACCCGCAGCGCCACACGTCTGGAGGAGAACGTCGGCGCCACCGACGTAGAACTCACCGAGGCCGACCTGGCCCGTATCCGGGAGGTCTTTCCCCAGGGTTCCGCAGGCAGCCGTTACCCGGCCTCGATCATGGCTGGCTTCCGCACGGACTGACAGCCCGTACACCAAGTTCGGCGGTCCCGGGCATGCGGCGGCGAGCAGCGGCGGCATGTCCTCCCGGGCGGGGCTGTGACCGGGTCTGTGCCCACGTGCGCACCAGCCACGGCGCGCCCTGCTCCTCCTGAGCGCGTGTTCTGGGTCGTCGACAATGGCTCCTCCCACCGCGGCAAGAAGGCCGCAGACCGGCTGACCGCGGCGTTCCCGAACACGGTGCTGGTCCACACCCCGTGCACGCCTCCTGGCTGAACCAGGTGGAGATCTTCTTCTCCGTCGTGCAGCGCAAGGTCGTGGCGCCCAATGACTTCACCGACCTTGCCCAAGTCGGGAACCGGCTCCGAGCTTTCGAAGACCGCTACAACGCCACGGCGCAGCCGTTCCAGTGGAAGTTCACCCACTCCGACCTGGACGATCTGCTGGCCAGACTCGACCGGCACACCGCCGATCACCCAGAAGAATCCTCCGTCGCGCCGGCAGCTTGATCAACCCCCGAAGGACTTCCGGAGCCGACCACTTAGTACTGCGTCCGCAGATGCTCCCAGAAGCCGTCGCGCAGCGCCCGTCTGAGATCCGCCTGGCCGCGCAGCGAGTACTGCAGGAGGCCCTCCGCCTCCACGAGCAGGTCCTGGTCCACCGACCCGGGCAGGTACGGATGCCCGGGCAGCAACTCCACCAGCGCGTCCCGGCCGCGTGCCGCCAGCCACTTCGCCGCGATCTGCGCGCCCACGAACCGCACGTCCTCGCGCGTGGGCCGGTTCGCGGTCGTCTCGTAGCCGGGGGCTGTGCGGCGGGAGACGTACGGCTTGAAGAAGTCGAGGTCGAAGGTGCGCTGGCTGTCGACCTCCCACAGGAGGGGCTCGGCCTGGTTGCGGCCCTCCGGCGCCTCGATGCCCCAGAGGTGGACCCGGGCGCCGTACCCCTGGGCCGCCTCCACCGCCGAGACCAGGTCCTCGTCGCCGCCGAGCAGGGCCGCGTCGCTGATGGCGCGGTGCCGGGCGAGGGACTCCAGGTCGGAGCGGATGAGCGAGTCGACGCCCTTCTGCTGGTTGTTGGCGTTGAGGTTGCCGAGGCGCACCTTGACGTCCGGCAGTTCCGCGATGGTCTGCTGCTCGGCCGTGTGGATGCGGCGCCGGGCACCGTCGTACCAGTAGACGCGCAGCAGCCGGCTGTCCGCGAAGATCGTGCGGGCCCTGTCGATGAGCGCGTCGATCAGGCCCTCGGCGTCCAGGTCGAAGGCGCGGCGGTCCTCGGTGCCGGCGACGAGGCGTCCCGCGGCCGCGTACAGATACCCGGCATCGACGAAGATCGCGTGGGTCGAGGGCGTCTTCGCCACCTCGGCGAGCATGCGCTGGAGCAGCTCGTTGGTGCGGTCGATGCGGGTGTGGAGGGCCGCGAGGTCGTCGTTCATCACCCCCATTGTCCCGGTGGTCACGCTGCGAACACAACTGGTCCCGGTCGGTCCCGTAACCACACTCTTACGGCTTGGTAATTAGCTGTTCGAAAAATTTCCTTAGCGTAGGGAATGTTTGACCCCTGCATCCCTGTTGACCCATACGGGACACCGGGCACGAGCCTGGTGGGCCGCACACCCAAGTAGTTCTCCTCAGGAGGATGACCAGACGAAGGGAGAAGCCCTTGCGCTTCGAAATCATGCGACTCGACGACGTCGACGGCACACCTGTTGACTCGACCGTTGTGGACGCCGCCTCCGTCAACCGCATCGTTCAGCAGGCCGCCGCCATAGGGCAGCGCCTCTGGATCCGCCCGGCCGCGACCACGGCCTCATAACGCGCGCAGCTCTCCCACACTTCGGAGCC
>NZ_JBEXSH010000675.1:0-5101 GCF_040613555.1 Streptomyces sp. NPDC006265 | reverse complement strand
TGCTCATCGCGGCGCTGCTGGTCGCGGCGATGGCGGGAGCGGGGGTGTCCGCGGCGGCCCTGCTCGCGGGGGAGGGCGACGGGGACGGCGGCCCCACGCCGACGAGTTCCGCATCGACGCCGCCGAAGACAGCGACAGCGCCGAAGACACCGAAGGCGCCGACGACCCGGCCGGCCACCCCGAGTGCGCCCGCGACCACCCCGTGACGGCAGGCCGAGTTCACCTCGTGACGGCGGCCGAGCCGACCTTGTGACGGCGGCCGAGTCCACCCCGTGACGGAGCCCGACCGCCCGGGGCGCCCCGCGCCGCACCGCCGCAAAGAGGGCGATAAGCCCCCTTCGACGTCACGGGTCGGTGACCGGCTCGCGTCCTTTGTGGATCCGCGGGCGGTTGGCGCGATATGGATGAACCCATGAGCAACAACGGGGGAGCCCGATCCGGGGCCGACGAGCCAACGAGTTTTGTACTGCAACCGCCGAACCAGCAGGCGCCGGTGCCGGGCAATCCCTATGCCACGCCGGCCGCGTCACCCACCCAGGTCGTGCCGCCCCAGGCGGCCCAGTCGGCTCAGATGTCCGAGGACCCCGGTGCGGGGCGGCTCATCGCCGGACGCTACCGGCTGCTGGCCAAGCTCGGGCGCGGCGGCATGGGCACGGTGTGGCGGGCCAAGGACGAGACGGTGGACCGGGAGGTCGCCGTCAAGGAGCCTCGCGTCCCGGAACATCTTCCCGAACGCGAACGCTCCAACGCCTTCGAGCGAATGCGCCGCGAGGCCCGGGCGGCGGCCCGGCTCGACCACCCGGCGGTGGTCGACGTGCATGACGTCGCGGTCGTGGAGGACCAGCCCTGGATCGTGATGGAGCTGGTGCGGGGCCGCTCACTGGGCGACGCCCTCCAGGAGGGAACCCTGTCCGCGCGCGAGGCCGCCCGGATCGGCCTGGAGGTGCTCGGCGCGCTGGAGGCCGCGCACGCGGCGGGCATCCTGCACCGTGATGTGAAACCGGACAACGTGCTGCTCGGCCGGTACGACCGCGTCGTCCTCACGGACTTCGGGATCGCCCAGATCGAGGGCGAGACCAACCTGACCGACACCGGCGGCTTCGTCGGCTCGCCCGAGTACATCGCGCCCGAGCGCGTGCTGGGGCAGCGCCCGGGACCGGCCAGCGACCTGTGGTCCCTCGGGGTGGTGCTCTACGCGGCGACGGAGGGTGTCTCCCCGTTCCGCCGCAGCAACACCCCTGCCACGCTCCAGTCCGTCCTCAACGCCACGCCCGCGCCGCCGGCTTCGGCCCAGGGCCCGCTCGCCGAGGCCATCAACGGCCTGCTGCACAAGGACCCGGCCCGCCGCCCGAACGCCGTGCAGGTGCGGGCCCTGCTGGAGGCGGCCGCGAACCCGCCCGCCGCCCAGCCCACGCAGGCGGTGCAGGTCATGGGCCTGGGTGAGGGCGGCCGGGGCGTCCGGCTCGGCCGGACGGTCTGGATCGGACTGGGGGCCGCGGTCGTCGCGGCGGCGGTGACGGCGTACCTGGTGATCGCGGACCCGTTCGCCGGACCGCTGCCCGAGGGCTGGCAGGTCAAGCAGGAGAAGGACCTCGCCGCGTCGCTCGCCGTCCCCGCCGGATACCAGCGGACGGTGCCCGACCGGGAGTCCGACCAGGGCCACTGGGTCACGTACACCGACTGGAGCGGCAGCATCTGGATCGGCCTGACCCTGGAGAAGAAGGCCGAGGACACCGGCGGCAACATCGCGGGCTCCGCGGCCGCCGAGATGTACGACGACGACACCCGGTTCGAGGAGAGCGGCAGCTACGAGCTGGACATGGACGAGGGGCCGAAGAAGTCGGACCCCAGGGTGACCACGTACCGAGACAGGAACTCTGCCCGGAACACCGTTCCCTTCAGGACCGACGACAGCGAGAATCCGCGCCCCCGGGAGCTCCAGATCTTCTACTACCGGACTCCCGGCGGCGACATGTACAAGCTCACCGTCAGCTACCCGGACAAGAGCGACTTCACTGCCCGCGGACGCGAGGTGGCGAGCGTGGCGATCGCGAATCTGGACATCGACAACACCTGATCCCGGTGGTCCGACTGCCGTGATATCGACCCGCGTCGACAAGGGCCCGCCCCGCGGGGTACTGATGGGGCATGAGCAACGACGGGGGCGGGACGGACGACGCCCGGGGCCGGCTGGTCGGCGGACGGTACCGGCTGATCGAGCGCATCGGCTCCGGCGGCACGGGCACCGTCTGGCGGGCCCACGACGACCTCGCGCAGCGTGAAGTCGCCGTCAGACAGCCCCGGTTGCCGGGCGGCCCGGACGACGAGGGCCACCGGCGGGCGGCCCACCGGCTCCACCGCGAGGCCCGGGCCGCCGCCCGTGTCGACCATCCCGCCGCCGTCACCATCCACGACGTGGTCGTCGAGGCGGAGCAGCGGGACGAACGACCGGGCCCCATAGGCCCCGACGAACTCGACGCGGCCGAGGCGCTCGACGGGCTGCCCTGGATCGTCATGGGGCTGGTGCCCGGCGAGTCCCTGCGCGAGACGCTCCGCCGCGGTCCGGTCGACGTGCGCGAAGCGGCCCGGATCGGTCTCGCCGTGCTCGGTGCCCTGCGCGCCGCGCACTCCGTCGGCATCGTGCACCGGGACGTGAAACCCGCCCATGTGCTGCTCGGCCCGCACGGGCGGGTCGTCGTCACCGACTTCGGCGTCGCCCATGTCCAGGGCGTGGGCTTCCTCACCGCGAGCAGAGAGTCCGCGGCGGGCTCGCCGGAGTTCGTCGCCCCCGAGAGGGTGTCCGGCCGCATCGCGGGGCCCGCGTCCGACCTGTGGTCGCTGGGCGCCCTGCTGTACGCGGCCGTCGAGGGCTCGTCTCCGTTCCTGCGGACCACGCCTCAGGCCACGCTCGCCGCGATCCTCGCCGCCGAGCCGCCCGAACCGACACGGGCCGGCCCCCTCGGGCCGCTGATCGCACGGCTGCTGGTGGCCGACCCCGAACAGCGGCCGGTCGCCGAGGAGGTCGCGAAGGATCTGGAGGCGGCCGCGGGCCCGGTCGAGCGACCTCGGGCGGCCGAACATATACGCACCCCCGACGACCAGCCCGCCCGGCACCCCGGCCGTGCGCCCTCCGGACAGGCCGAGCCGGTGTCCGCCGCAGCCTCCGGACAGGCCGAGCCGGTGTCCGCCGCAGCCTCCGGACAGGCCGAGCCGGTGTCCGCCGCCGTGCCCTCGGAGCGGCCCGCCCCGGTGTCCGCCGCCGTGCCGTCGGAGCAGCCCACCCCAGTGCCCACCCCCGTGTCCTCCGGGCAGCCCGCCCCGATGCCCGCCGCGGCGTCAGGCTCCGGACCGACAGCGGCGTCAGGCTCCGGACCGACAGCCCGGCCGGCTTCTGCACCTGCCGCCCAGGACGGTCCTGCGACCGCAGCCCGCCAAAGCCTCCTCCGCCCCGGTCCCCTCGCCCTCCTCTCCGCGTTGCTCGCCGGTGGCATCGGAGCCGTCACCCAACTCGCGGAGCCCAGCAGTGCGGAGAGCGCCGGGCAGGCCGCCGACGTGGCCGACGCCTGGGTCCCGCACCCCGAGGCTGACATGGCGGCCGTACTCCACCTCCCGCCCCATTACCGCCTTCTCGGCCGGACCGGCAGCGCGACAGACCAGCCCCGCACGGTGCTCTACGGCGACGAGCGGACCGGCACGATCCAGGTCCGTCTCCTCTCCTGGGACAGCGCCCCGGCCGCCCCGATGGACCAGGCCAGGAAGGCGCACGACGCCCGGGGGGACACGCGGTACACCCGCACCAGCGTCCAGGGTCGGGAAGCCGCCCTCGCCGACACCGCGTACGTCCGGGGCGAATCCCCGAGACGGGTCATGCGGCTGATCGTGCGCACCGGCGACGACCGGATGTTCGAACTGCGCGTCGACATGCCAAGGGGCACGCCGGAAGAGGGGGAAGGCACCTCGGTGTTCGAGGGGGCCCGGGAGCGGCTCGGCGACGCCCCGGGATCGTAAAAGGCCGAATCACCTCAACCGGTCACCGCACAACGTCCTGATCAGCACGTTTGTTGCCAGCAGTCACTGGCGTCGTGTGTGCACTCGGTGAAGCCGTATTACCGACGGGTACCCAAAGCCTGCGTCGCGGCATACCCTGCGCCTCATGACGGACGCGCAGGCCGCAGTGAAGACGGCAGAGACCGGCACGGCACAGACCGGTACGAACCCCCTCGCCCCCGCCCCGGAGGGCGCCCGCACCGCCGCGGACGTGGTCACGCCCGAGCTGGTCGCCCAGCTCACCAAGGGCGTCGCCGGCTCCGGCCGGACCGCCAACCACACGCCGTTCACCGGCGAGAAGCTGGCCGACCTCCCCGAGTCGACGCCCGAGGACGTGGCGAAGGCCTTCGAAGCGGCCCGCGCCGCCCAGACCGTGTGGGCGCAGACCCCCGTACGGCAGCGCGCCGCCGTCCTGCTCCGCTTCCACGACCTGGTGCTGGAGCGCCAGGCCGAGGTGCTCGACCTCATCCAGCTGGAGACCGGCAAGGCCCGGCTGCACGCCCACGAGGAGGTCCAGGCCGTCGCGGTCGCCGCCCGGCACTACGGCCGCAAGGCCCCCGCCTACCTTCGGCCCAAGCGGCACGCCGGTGCCGTGCCGACCCTGACGAAGGTCACCGAACTGCGCCATCCGCGCGGTGTCGTCGGCCAGATCGCCCCCTGGAACTACCCCCTGGAGCTGTCGGTGGGCGACGCGCTCCCCGCCTTCGTCGCGGGCAACGCCGTCGTCATGAAGCCGGACACGGAGACCTGCCTGACCGCCCTGTGGGCCCGTGATCTGCTGATCGAGGCCGGCCTGCCCGCCGACGTCTTCCAGGTCGTCCTCGGCGACGGCCCGGTCGTCGGCCCCGAGGTCGTCCGGCACGCCGACTACGTCTCCTTCACCGGCTCCACCCGCACCGGCCGTGAGGTCGCCCAGGGCGCCGCGGCCCGGCTGGTGGGCGTCTCCCTCGAACTCGGCGGCAAGAACGCCATGTTGGTCCTGGAGGACGCCGACATCGAGAAGGCCGCGGCCGGAGCCGTCCGCGCCTGCTTCTCCTCCGCCGGCCCGCTCTGC
>NZ_JBEXSH010000674.1:0-5102 GCF_040613555.1 Streptomyces sp. NPDC006265 | reverse complement strand
CGAGTACGTCCAGTACGAGGGCTTCCGGCCGGCACGCCGAGAGCACGCACCAAACGCCGCTCCTCAACGGGCAAACGTTGCCTGCCGCGGCACTAGGTGGTGGCCATCGACGTGCTCCCGATGTGCGGCTCAGCGTGGTTCCGGCCATCCCTGGACGGCCCGATCGGCGTAAGCGGAGCGTGACGCGGCTGCCCGTGAATGAGGAGGCTGAGTGCGTCAAGCTTCCGTTATGACTGGCGGGCCCGGCGGCCGCAGGAGTGAAAACGCGAGATCAGAGCGCCTGGGGCGCCTCTGCCCGCGCAGTGAGCGGCGTCGGACCGCGGCTCAAGCGCGGACACCTTGCGTGATCGTGGCCGTGTCGTCTTCGGAACGTTCGCCTGCCAATCCGAATGTTTCGCCACTACATAAGCTTCTGGCTTCACAGAGAGATTGACCGCGTACGAGGGGTTGCCACGCTCTGGCCGCTATCTCTAGGGTGCGGCAGCAACGAAGCTTTCTGGATCTCGTTCGAAACTTTCGAGGAGCGCATGATGGGCGACCCGGCACTGTCCCGCCGCGGCTTCCTGGCGGCCTCCGCCGCGGCAGGCCTGGGGATGACGGCACTGAGCGCATGCGGCGGGGACTCGGACGGAGGGTCGTCGGGGACGACCACGATCGAATGGTGGAACATCTCCACCACCCAGCCGGCCAAGGGCGTCTGGGCCGCCCTCGCACGGAAATACGAGGCGCAGAACCCCAAGGTCAAGATAAAGATCGTCCAGATGGAGAACGACGCCTACAAGTCGAAGATGACGGCGTTGACCGCCTCGGGGAAGCTGCCCGACATCTTCCACACCTGGGGCGGCGGCGTGCTGAAGCAGCAGGTCGACGCCGGGCTCGTCGAGAACCTCACGGACCGGACCAAGCCGTGGGGCGGCGCTTTGCTGCCGGTCGCCAGAGAGCCGTACCTGCTCGACGACCAGGCCTACGGCATCCCGTTCGACATCGGCATGATCGGCTTCTGGTACAACAAGGCGCTCTTCGAGAAGGCCGGCATCGCCGAGCCCCCGGCCACCTGGAGCGACTTCCTCGACGCCGTGCGCAAGCTGAAGGCCGCCGAGGTCACGCCGCTGGCCCTGGCCGGCAAGGAGAAGTGGCCCGGCATGTACTACTGGGCCTACCTCGCGATGCGCACCGCCGGCGCCGAGGCGCTCCAGAAGGCCTACGACGACAAGGACTTCACCACCGCCCCCTTCGTCGAGGCGGGCGAGCACCTGAAGGAACTCGTCGGCCTCCAGCCGTTCCAGAAGGGCTACCTCGGCGCCGCTTACTCCACCCCCACCGGCCAGGCCGCCACCGTCGGCAACGGCAAGGCGGCCATGGAGCTCATGGGCCAGTGGGCGCCCACGGTCCAGGCCGACGCGGGCAAGGGCCTCGGCAAGGACCTCGGCTTCTTCCCGTTCCCCGCGGTCGAGGGCGGCAAGGGCGCCATCACCGAGGTGTTCGGCGGAGGCGGCGGTCACGCACTGCGCCGGGGAGCCCCTCAGGAGGCCGCCGACTTCCTCGAGTTCTTCGCGTCCGAGGCCACCGACCTGGAACTGGTCAAGAAGACCGGTGTGCTGCCCGTGGTCCCGGCGGCCGAGAGCGCCATCGCCGACCCCAACATCAAGGCCGTACAGGCCCAGTTGAAGGCGGCCACCGGCTTCCAGCTCTACCTCGACCAGGCGTACGCGCCCGCCGTCGGCCAGGAGGTCAACGACAGCGTGGCCGCGCTCATCGCCGGCTCCAAGTCGCCCGGGCAGGTCGCCCAGTCGATCACGAAGACCGCGAAGGAAGAGCAGTAGCCGGCGATGACCTCCACGTTCCTGCCGGACAAACGGACCTCCCCCGGCGCCGGTCCCCCGCCCCCGGTCGCGGACCGGCCCACGGGGCGGGCCCGGCGCCGCGCGCTGCACTGGCTCACCGCGGCCGGCTTCCAACTCCCGGCCCTGGTGCTGTTCATGGGGCTCGTGCTGCTGCCGATGCTGTTCGCCCTGTACGCCGCGTTCTTCCGCTGGGGCGGCTTCGGCATGCCCTCCGACTACATCGGCGGCGAGAACTTCACCCGGCTCTTCCAGGACGACGTCTTCCTCGGCGACCTGTGGCGCTGCCTCGTCCTGGTGGTGCTGTCGCTCGCCCTCCAGCTGCCGTTCGCCCTCGCCATGGCCGTCCTGCTCAACCAGCGGATGCGCGGCCGGGCGGTGTACCGGATGCTGTTCTTCGCCCCGTACGTCCTGTCCGAGGCCATCACCGGAATCCTCTTCGGCATGATCTTCGCCCCGGACGACGGCTTCGCCGACCAGGTCCTCGGCAAAGTCGGGCTGCAGGGGCTGGGCGGAGAGTGGTTCGCGGACCCGTCCACCGTGATGGCGACCGTGTTCCTGGTCATGACCTGGAAGTACTTCGGCTTCCACATGATGCTGTACCTGGCCGGGCTCCAGGCCGTCCCCCGGGAACTGACCGAGGCGGCGCTCATCGACGGGGCGAGTGCCTGGCAGCGGTTCCGCAACGTCACGCTGCCGCTGCTCGCGCCCACCCTGCGCATCAGCGTGTTCCTGGCGGTCATCGGATCGATCCAGCTCTTCGACCTGGTGTGGGTGACCACCGCGGGCGGCCCCGACCACCACTCCGAGACCATGGCCGTGACCATGTTCCAGTACGGCTTCAAGCGCTACCAGGTGGGCTACGCCAGCGCGATCAGCGTGGTCATGTTCGGCATCAGCCTCGTCTTCGCCCTCGCCTACCAGCGGTTCGTCCTCCGGCGCGACCTGGAAGGGGCCACCACGACCATGCGGGGTGACGGAAAGTGACAGCCAGTCAGAAGACTCCGGGGAGCGGCAGGACCTGGGGCCTCCACCTCGTTCTGACCGTCGTCGGCGCGGTCATGGCCGTCCCCCTGCTCTACGCCGCACTCTCCGGCTTCAAGTCCACCGACGAGCTCTCCCGCAACCCCGTCGGTCTGCCCGAGTCGTGGGTGGCCTCCAACTACACCCGGATCCTCGGCTCGGGGGACTTCTGGCGGCTGATCGGCAACAGCACGCTGATCGCGATCGGCACGACCGTCCTGATCGTCGCGGTCTCCGCCCTGTCGGCCTTCTCCTTCGCACGGTTCGCCTTCAAGGGCCGGGAAGCGCTGTTCACGCTGTTCACCATGGGGCTGATGTTCCCGTTCGCGGTCGCCGCCCTGCCGCTGTTCCTGCTGCTGCGCTCCCTGGACCTGCTGGACAACCCCCTCGGCGTGATCCTCCCGCAGGCCGCCTTCGGACTGCCGATGACGATCATCATCCTGCGGGGCTTCTTCCGGCAGATCCCCGGCGAGCTGGAGGAGGCGGCCACGCTCGACGGGTGCAGCTCGTTCGGCTTCTTCTGGCGGGTACTGCTGCCCATGGCCCGGCCCGCTCTCGGCACCGTCTCCGTGCTGGCCGTCGTCACCAGCTGGAACAACTTCTTCCTGCCGCTGCTGGTGTTCACCGACGCCCAATGGTGGACGCTGCCGATCGGCGTGCAGCAGTTCCAGGGGCAGTACTCCGCGGACTACGCCAAGGTCTTCGCCTACTTGGTGCTGGCCATGGTCCCCGCCCTCGCCTTCTACTCGGTCGCCGAGCGTCAGCTCGTCGGCGGCCTCGCCGCCGGCGCCACCAAGGGCTGACCCGCGTCGCGAACGTACGGCTCTACCCACCCACCTCGTGAGGAGTCGCACCATGCGCACCACCCGTCTCAGACTCGCCGGCGCCATCGCCGCGCTCCTGGTCGCCGCCGGCATCGGTGCCGGCACACCCGCCCAGGCGGGGCACCAGCAGTCCACCCTCGCCGACCTCGCCCAGCGGCACGGCCGCTACTTCGGCAGCGCCACCGACAACCCCGAGCTCGAGGACGGACCGTACAAGGCCCTGCTCGGCAGCGAGTTCGACCAGATCACGCCCGGCAACGGCATGAAGTGGTACGCGACGGAGCCCCAGCAGGGCGCGTTCGACTTCTCCAAGGGTGACGAGATCGTGAACCTCGCCCGGGCCAACCGGCAGAGGGTGCGCGGCCACACCCTGGTCTGGCACAGCCAGCTGCCCGGGTGGCTCACCGACAGGGAATGGACGGCCCCCGAGCTGAGAGCCGTACTCAAGAAGCACATCCAGACGGAGGTACGGCACTACCGGGGCAAGGTGTTCGCCTGGGACGTCGTCAACGAGGCGTTCAACGAGGACGGCACGTACCGGGAGTCGGTCTTCTACACGACGCTCGGGCCCGGCTACATCGCCGACGCCCTGCGCTGGGCGCACCAGGCCGATCCGCGCGTCAAGCTCTACCTCAACGACTACAACATCGAGGGGCTCGGCCCGAAGAGCGACGCCTACCACCGGCTGGCCAAGGAGCTGAAGGCCGCGGGCGTCCCACTGCACGGCATCGGCCTCCAGGCCCATCTGGCACTCCAGTACGGCTATCCCACCACTCTGGAGGACAACCTCCGCCGCTTCTCCCGGCTCGGTCTCGACATCGCGCTCACCGAGGTCGACATACGGATGCAACTGCCCGCGACCGAGGAGAAGCTGGCACAGCAGGCCGAGTGGTACGCCGACGTGACCGGGGCGTGCCTGGCGGTGCGCCGGTGCGTCGGCATCACTCTGTGGGACTACACCGACAAGTACTCGTGGATCCCGGCGTTCTTCCCGGGCGAGGGAGCGGCCCTGCCGTGGGACGAGGAACTGCGGCGCAAGCCGGCGTACTTCGCGCTGCGCGAGGAGCTCGGAGGGAGGTAGCGAGGGCGGGCGGCGCCCTGCCGGACAGGGGGTGGCGGGGCGCCGTTCCTCGTGGTGGAGGTCAGGCCGGGGGTGCGGTGCTCGCCCGTATCACCAGGTCGGTGCCCAGTTCCACGCGTGGCGAGTCCGGCTGTTCGGCACGGGTCAGGCGGAGCACCGTGTGGACGGCCAGTTTGCCCATGTCGGCCAGGGGCTGGCGGACGGTCGTCAGGGGCGGGGCCGACCAGCGGACTTCCGGAAGGTCGTCGAAGCCGACCACGCTCATCTCCTGCGGTACTCGCAGGCCGCGCCGGCGCAGTGCCTCGATCGCGCCGAGTGCCATCCGGTCGCTGG
>NZ_JBEXSH010000673.1:0-5113 GCF_040613555.1 Streptomyces sp. NPDC006265 | reverse complement strand
GCTCGAGCAGGGGGTCCCCCACTCGCCGCACCGGTCGAAACCCCAAGTACGTCCAGTACGGGGGCTTCCGGCCGGCAGGCCGAGAGCACGTACCGGACGCCGCTCCTCAACGGGCGAACGTTGCCTGCCGCGGCACTGGCGCAAGCGCCCGGTGTACATCCAGTGGTTGTGCACCGGTCCGCAACAGGCCTCAAGAGACGAACATTTACCGGTCGCCCGACAACCACATGGTGTGCGGCTAGGCTGCCTCTCCGTGGACCTCAAAGCCGTACGCGCCTTCGTCGCGATCGCCGACTCCGGGCAGTTCCAGAAGGCCGCCGTGGACCTGGCCCTCACCCAGCAGGCCGTGTCCAAGCGGATCGCCGCGCTGGAGAAGGACCTCGGCGTGCGGCTGCTGGTCCGCACGCCGCGAGGCGCGGAACTCACCATCGACGGACAGGCCCTGCTGCCGCACGCCCGGGTCCTGCTCCGGGCCGAGGACCGGGCGACGGCCGCCGTCCGGCCCGGGGACCGGGCGCTGCGGGTCGACGTCGTGGGGCGCCGGGCCGCCACCGGCGGGCTGGTGCAGCACTTCCACCGGGCGCACCCGGAGATCGCGCTGGACGTCGTCACGCTGTTCGACGTGGAGACCGCCGTGACCGCCCTGCGGGACGGGGCCGTCGACGCCACCTTCCGTGCCGTCACCATGCCCGGACAGCGGCTCCCCGACGGCATCACGGCCACCCCGGTCCTCGACGAGCCGCTGCGGCTCTGCGTCGGCCCGGACCACCCCTTCGCCCGGGCCGACTCGGTGACGACAGCGCAGCTCGCCGGGCACCGCATCTGGATGCCGGGCAACGTGCCCGGGACCGAATGGCACGCCTACTACGAGGAACTCGCCGCGGCCTTCGGACCGGCCATCGACACCATCGGGCCCAACTTCGGCCTCGAAGCGCTCCTCGACACGATCGCGGGCTCCCCGACGGTGGCGACCTTCCTCAGCGAACGGACCCCGCACGTCTGGCCGGTCGCCCACGACCTGCGGCTCGTCCCGCTCGTGGACCCGGTCCCGGTCTACCCGCACGCGCTGCTCCGGCGCACGGACAATTCCCACCCCGGCCTGACGGCACTCCACGACCACCTGGTGGCCACCCGGCCGCGCCCCCCGCAGGGCGCGCTCTGGCGGCCGTCGTGGGCACAACTCCCGGCTACCCGACCCGCTTCTCCAGCAGCGTGAAGGACTTGGGCGGTCCGCCCGGCTGCGGCTTGCCCTCCTTGTGGCCCACGACCCGGTAACCGGCGTCCACGTAATAGGCGTTGAGCTGCGCGTTGCCCGCCAGGCAGTCCAGACGCATCCAGGTCCGCCCCGCCTCGGCCACGCGGCGTTCCGCGGCCGTCAGCAGTGCCCGCCCCGTCCCGGGCGCGGCGGCGGACCGGTCCACCATCAGCCGGTGCACGTACCCGGCCACCGGCGGCTGCGGGCCCCAGGCGTCCTCGTCCTCCCACCACAGCTCCCAGGCACCGGCCAGGCCCGTGCCGGTCTCCGCCAGCCAGACCTCGCCGTGCGCCATGACCCGGCGGAAGTGCTCCTCGTCCAGCTCCCCGGGCCGCCACTGCCCGGTGATGTCACGGGCCAGCATCCAGCGGGCGGCGTCGTCGCGGAGACGGACCAGGGCGGCGAGGTCGGACTCGGAGGCCGGGCGGACCCGCAGACCGGGCACGGTGGAAGAGCTCACGTCTCCGTCCGGTACATCAGGTCCACCTCGTGCGTGGTGAACCCCAGCCGCTCGTACACCGACACCGCCGCCTTGTTGTCGGCGTCGACGTACAGCATCGCCGTGGGCAGCCCGCGCCCCGCCAGATGCCGCAGCCCGATCGTGGTCAGGGACTTGCCGAGGCCGCCGCCCTGCGCGCCGGGGCCGACGCCGAGGACGTAGACCTCGCCCAGGCCCTCCTCGGCGTGCACCTTGGTCCAGTGGAAGCCCACGAGTTCGTCGCCGCGGAAGGCGAGGAAGAAGCCCTCGGGGTCGAACCACGGTTCGGCCTTGCGGTCGTCGAGGTCGCGCTGGGTGAGGGAGCCCTGCTCGGGGTGGTGGGCGAACGCGGCGGCGTTCACCGCGAGCCAGGCCGCGTCGTCCTTGCCGGGGACGAAGGTGCGGACCGTGACGCCCTCGGGGAGCACCGGCTCGGGTGCGTCGAAGTCGGTCAACGGCCGCCGCATCTGGCGCAGTTCACGGAACAGGGTCAGGCCGAGGACCTGCGCGAGATGCCGGGCGGCGGAGTGCCCGCCGTGCGCCCACACCCGCAGCCGCTTGCCGGAGGCCGCGAGCAGTGCCGAGCCGAGCGCCCGCCCGTGCCCGTGCCCGCGGTGCCCGGGGTGCACGACCAGCTCGGCGGCCGGCGGCTCCACCAGGTCCGTGTCCTCCAGCTGGGCATAACCGACAAGTTCCCCGCCCGCGGTCAGCAGCAGATGGGACACGCCCTCCCGCTCCCCGCCGCGCAACTGCAACCGGCCCTGTTCGGACACCGCCTGCTGCCCGTCGGTCCCGGCCGCCTCGTCGAGCAGTCCGAGTACGGCCTCGGTCTGCTCCGCGGAGAGCGCGGCGAGGGTCTCGATCGAGCGGGGGCGTCCGGGCCGTACGGTGTCGTCGCTGGTCATGCGTACGAGGGTACGGGGCACCACCGGCAAATCGTCGGCAAAGAAGAAACCAGGTCGTAACCACGAAAGGCCTGTCGCGCTACGCGCGTTGACTCTAGGCTGCGCCGGACGACATCACCGTCCGACCAGAACCGACAGCAGACCCACAGGGGGGCGTATGCCAGCCACTTCACCGGCGTCGGCGCACCAGGAGCGCCGCAGACGTCGTACGAACCGTTTCGTCGCTCTCACCGCCGGTGTCGTCACCGTCGGCGCGCTGGCCGCCGCGGCGCTGCCCGGTTCGGCCAGTGCCGGCGAGGAGCACCGCAAGGGCGGGTACGGACACGGCCGCTACCAGGACGTGCAGCTGCTGTCCTTCAACGACCTGCACGGCAACCTGGAGCCGCCCGCCGGTTCCTCCGGCCGGGTCACCGAGACGCAGCCCGACGGCACGACGAAGACCATCGACGCCGGTGGTGTCGAGTACCTCGCCACGCATCTGCGGCAGGCCCGCAAGGGCGAGAAGTACTCCATCACGGCGGCCGGCGGCGACATGGTCGGCGCCTCTCCGCTGATCTCCGGGCTGTTCCACGACGAGCCGACCATCGAGGCTCTGAACAAGCTCGACCTCGACGTCACCTCGGTGGGCAACCACGAGTTCGACGAGGGCGCCAAGGAGCTGGGCCGTCTGCAGAACGGCGGCTGCCACCCGAAGGACGGCTGCTACGCGGACAAGAGGTTCAAGGGCGCCGACTTCCCCTACCTGGCCGCCAACGTCCTCGACGAGAAGACGAAGAAGCCGATCCTCAAGCCCTACTGGGTGTGGAAGAAGCACGGCGTCAAGGTCGGCTTCATCGGCGTGACCCTGGAGGGCACCCCGGACATCGTCTCCGCCGAGGGCGTCAAGGGCCTGTCCTTCAAGGACGAGACCGAGACGATCAACAAGTACGCCAAGGTGCTGCAGAAGCAGGGCGTGAAGTCGATCGTCGCCCTCATCCACGAGGGCGGCTTCCCGGCGTCGGCGTCGTACAACTACGACTGCGACTCCCCGGGTGCGGGCGACGGCATCTCCGGCCCGATCGTCGACATCGCCAGGAACGTCACGCCGCAGGTGGACGCGCTGGTCACCGGTCACACCCACAACGCGTACGTGTGCAGCATCGCCGACCCGGCGGGCAAGCCCCGCATGGTCACCTCGGCCGCGTCCTTCGGCCGTCTCTACACCGACACCACGCTGACCTACGACCGCAGGACCGGCGACATCGCCCGTACGGCCGTGAAGTCGGCGAACCGCGTGGTCACCCGGGACGTCCCCAAGGCGCCCGACATGACCGAGCTGATCAGCAAGTGGAACACGCTGGCCGCGCCCATCGGCAACAAGCCGATCGGCTACATCTCCGGCGACATCGGCAACACCGGCACCGAGTCCCCGCTCGGCGACCTCATCGCCGACGCCCAGCTCGCCCACGGCAAGCAGCTCGACCCGGAGACCGACCTGGCGCTGATGAACCCGGGCGGTATCCGAGCCCCGCTGACCTACGCGGCCAAGGCCGGTGAGGGCGACGGTGTCGTCACCTACGCCGAGGGCTTCACGGTCCAGCCGTTCGCGAACACCGTGAACCTCCAGGACTTCACGGGCGCGCAGGTCATCCAGGCGCTCAAGGAGCAGGTGTCCGGCCCGAACGCGGCGGCCCCCAAGGTCCTCCAGGTCTCGTCCGGCCTGACCTACACGCTGGACCTCACCAAGTCCGGTGCCGACCGGGTGGTCACGGACAGCATCAGGCTGAACGGTGCGGCCATCGACCCGGCGGCCACCTACCGCGTCGCGACGAACAGCTTCCTCGCGGGCGGCGGCGACGGCTTCCCGACCCTCGGCCAGGGCGCGAACGACGTGGTCGGCAGCGACGACCTGGCGGCTCTGGAGCAGTACCTGACGGCCAACTCCTCGGCGTCGAACCCGATCGACCCGCCGAAGGCGGACCGCATCACCGTCGTGAAGTAAGTCGCATACCCGGGGTTCAGGTTGCGGGTGGGGGAGGTACGCATGATCGGATGGATCGATGCGTACCCCCCACCACCTAGATGCGCATCCCCGTCCGAACCCGTACGAGGAGCTCGCCGCCCTCGATGACGGGCCTCTGGAGGAGACCCCTCTGGATGAGTTCCTCACGGAGGAACGCGATGCGGGCGCCGAACGCGACGCGGGCGCCGAGGACGCCTGGGCCCCGCCGGACCACCGCCGCGGCGGCAAGCGGCGAAGGAAGAATCGTTTCGCTGGCTTGCCGCTCGCGGTGAAGGCGGTGGTCGGCCTGGCCGTCCTCGCCTCGTTCGCCGCGCTCGGCGACCGCTGGGCCGTGCTCTACGCCGAGCACCGGGCCGCCGACACCCTCAAGGACCGTCTCGACCTGGCCGCGGCGCCCGAGGTGGAGATCGGCGGCTTCCCCTTCCTCACCCAACTCGCCGACGAGCGCCTGGACTCCGTGAAGGTGACCGTCC
>NZ_JBEXSH010000672.1:0-5127 GCF_040613555.1 Streptomyces sp. NPDC006265 | reverse complement strand
CCCACCACCCCCGGCGCGACACCGCGCAGCGCCAGCCCCCGCCGCCCATGCGGCACCCACCCGCCCGTGTCTACGGAACCACGGTCGCCGAGCTGCTCGGCGAGACGGTCGCCGGACGGGACGCCGTGATCCGCGCGGCCGGCATGGAACCCACGGCGGCGGGCGGCTGGACCTACTGGCAGGCCGGCGCCCCGGGCCGCGGGATGCAGGCCCTGCGCGTCCACGTTCCGTACGGCTCCCAGGGCGACGTCGTGCGCGTCCACCCCGGCGAGGAGTGGCTCCATGTGCTGCGCGGCCGGCTGCGGCTGCGCCTCGGGGACAGCACGCACCGGCTGGCGGCCGGCGACAGCGCCCACTTCGACTCGCTCACCCCGCACTGGATCGCGGCCGAGGACCACGACGGCGTCGACCTGCTCTTCGTGCACACCCTGCTGCAGAGCCCCACGGCCGCCCTGTGCCTGGGCCCCACCCCTGGAGACGCGTCATGAGCGACATGGAGGAGAAGTTCCCCCGCGCCCTGTGGGTGAGGCTGTTCGTCTACCTCATCGCCGGCCACATCTTCGCCGCGTTCGTGTACCTGCTCTTCGCGCTCGGGGCGAAGTAGCCCCCGCTCGGGCCTCTCAGTCGAGAAGCCGCTCGCGCAGCCGCTCCCGGGTCTCCGGGGTGAGGTTCAGCCCCTTCTCCAGATAGGCCTCGGCGCCGCCCCAGGTCTCCTCGATGGTGTCGAAGGCCGCCGTCAGGTACTCGGCGCGGGCGTCGAAGAGGGGGCTGAGCAGCTCCATGACCTCGGGGGAGTAGGCCGAGGCGGCCGAGCTGCTGCGGTGCACCTTGTAGCGGCGGTGCTTGGCGTTCGACTTCAGGTAGTCCTCGACGATCGCCTCGCGCTCGACGCCCACCGCCAGCAGCGTCACCGCCACGGACAGACCCGCGCGGTCCTTGCCCGCCGCGCAGTGCATCAGGGCGGGGACGCTGTCCTGCGCGAGGGCGTGCAGCACCCGGGAGTGCTCGTCGGTGCGGTGCTTGATGATCGTGCGGTAGGAGGCGATCATGCGACCGGCGCCCTTGCCGTCCGAGAGGATCGCGCGCAGCTGCTCCAGATCGCCGTCGCGGACCATCTTCCAGAACTCGGCGCCGTCGGCGGGGTCGCTCAGCGGCAGGTTCACGTTGCGCACACCGGGCAGCTCGACGTCCGGCCCCTCGAGCTTGTGGTCGGCGGCGTTGCGGAAGTCGAAGATCGTATGCAGGCCCAGCGCGGTCAGGAAGGCGGCGTCCTCCCCGGTCGCATGGGCGAGGTGGCCGCTGCGGAACAGCACTCCCTGGCGCACCCGCCGTCCGTCCACGGTCGGAAGTCCGCCCACATCACGGAAGTTGCGCACTCCGGCCAGCTCGGGCTCGGTCGACGGGACCTGCTGTGTCACGAGGGCTCCTCCCCTTCGGCGCCGCCGCCGCGGCTCGTCGGCGGGCACGACTCGACGATACGACATGCCTGCCTGGGGCAATGAGTTGTCCACAGGGCGTTGCCCGGAGCCCCCCCGGCCCTTGATGATGTTGCCGCCTGGTCGCACCTGGTCGGGCTTGTTCGAATCTGTGAGGGCGTGATGCTGGACATCTCCGAGGACGGTCGTACGTGGGTGCTCTCCGGGCCGGCCAGCAGCTACGCCGTCCATGTCACCGAGCGGGACGAGCTGCTGCACCTGCACTGGGGCCCCCGGATCGGCCTGGCCGACGCCGAGGCCCTCGCCGTCCGGCCGCTGCCGGACTACTGGCCCTTCGAGTCCCCGCTCGACGGACGCGAGGAGTACCCGGTCGAGGGCGGACCCCGTTTCGCCCGCCCCGCCCTGTCCGTGCGCACGGCCGGGCGGCGCGGCACCGAGTGGGTCCACGAGGGGCACGACACCGAGGACGGCGAGCTGCGGCTCCGGTTCCGTGACGGCGACCTCGCCGTCACGCTGCACTACCGGATGCGCTCCACGACGGATGTCCTCGAGCGGTGGGTGACCCTGGCCAACCGGGGACCGGCCCTCGAACTGCTGCGCGCCGACTCCGCCACCTGGACCCTGCCCGACCGCGACGCCTGGCGGCTGTCCCAGCTGCACGGCCGCTGGGGCGCGGAGTCCCGGCTGACGCGCTCCGGTCTCACCCACGGCGAGAAGGTCATCGGCAGCCGCCGCGGGCACACCTCCCACCAGCACCTGCCGTGGGTCGCCCTCGACACCGACGCCACCGAGGAGCGCGGCGAGGTCTACAGCTGCGCCCTCGGCTGGTCCGGGTCGTGGCGGATCGCCGTGGCCCAGCTGCCGGACGCGCGCGTGCAGATCACCGGCGGCGCCGGCCACGACGACTCGGGTCTGCTGATGCTGGGCACAGGGGAGTCGTACACGACGCCCGTCTTCGCGGGGCTCTGGAGCGACGGCGGTTTCGGCGGGGCCAGCCGCGCCTGGCACGCGTACCAGCGGGCGCATGTGATCCCGGACGCAGGCCAGGACCGGCCGGTGCTGTTCAACTCCTGGGAGGCCACCGAGTTCGACATCTCCGAGGAGCAGCAGCGGGCGCTCGCCGAGCGGGCCGCCGCCATGGGCGTCGAGCTGTTCGTGGTCGACGACGGCTGGTTCGCGGCGCGCACCAGCGACCGGGCCGGACTCGGCGACTGGACTCCCAACCCCGACCGCTTCCCGGGCGGGCTGACGCCGCTCGCCGACCACGTGCACGGCCTGGGCATGCGGTTCGGGATCTGGGTCGAGCCCGAGATGGTCAACCCGGACAGCGACCTGTACCGCGCCCACCCCGACTGGGCGCAGTACCAACCGGGACGAAAGCGGACGGAATTCCGCAATCAGCTCGTGCTCAACCTCGCCCGCGAGGACGTCCGGGAGTACCTCTGGGAGCAGCTCCACGGGCTTCTCTCCAGCGCTCCCGTCGACTATGTCAAGTGGGACTTCAACCGCTGCTTCACCGACGCCGGCTGGCCGGACGACCCCTACCCGCAGCGGCTGTGGGTCGACCACGTGCACGGCCTGTACGCCCTGCTGGACCGGCTGCGGGCCGCCCATCCCGGCGTGGCCTTCGAGTCCTGCTCGGGTGGCGGCGGCCGGATCGACCTCGGAGTGCTGAGCCGCACGGACCAGGTGTGGACCTCCGACAACACCGACCCGCTCGACCGGCTCACCATCCAGCACGGGTTCAGCCAGATTCACCCGGCCCTGGTCATGGCCGCCTGGGTCACCGACAGCCCGAACGCCATGCTCAACCAGCGGGCCAGCTCCCTGCGGTTCCGGTTCGTCAGCGCCATGGCCGGGGTGCTGGGCGTCGGCGGCGACCTCACGCGGTGGACGGCGGAGGAGCTCGCCGAGGCGCGGGAGTGGGTGGCGCTCTACAAGGAGATCCGGCCAGTGGTGCAGCGTGGCGACCTGTACCGGCTGCGTCCCCCGGAGGGCGGAGCGAGCGCCGTGCAGTATGTCCTCGGCGACGAGACCGTCGTCCTCGCCTGGCTCCAGGCGCAGCGCTACGGGGAGCCCGCGCCGGCACTCCGGCTGCGCGGTCTCGACCCGACAGCAGAGTACGAATGCCTCGAAACAGGCGAAGTGTACCGAGGGGCCGTACTGCTTCATCACGGACTGCGAGTCGGCCTGTGCGGGGACCTGGACGCCATGGTCGTCCGGCTTAAGCGGAAGTAGCCGTTCTGTCCGAATAGGGAGCTTCGGCCGCTAAGGGATAACGTGCCCCGATCGTAAAGGAGATGAGGGCGGGGTGCGTGACCATCGTCATATTCGTGACGATGTGCTGTCGCCATGTTCACGTAATTCTGGCGTTATTCAGGGGTATTGAGGAAAGCGGGAGATCCGCAATCCACGCTCGGTGACGGCACATGTGGCGACGCGTCAAGAAAAACACCGTCACGGACAACCGCAAGCTTGTCCCATTGCGTCTTGGTCGCTTACGTTCCACACCAATCCGGACGGACGCCTAATCCTGCCGCCGCCCGGAGCCCCACACACTGACCCGACGTACGGCAGGAGCGGGGGACCCACAGGTAAGACGCCTGTTCCGGTTCCCGGAACGGCTTGGGGTTAAGCCGCGCCACGGCGCGGCCGGGCATCTCCAGCCCGCACCCGACAGCTCACCTCGCAGGCGACGGAGAGGAATTCGTCATGCCCGCGAAGGGTAAGCACCGCCGCCCCAAGTCCCAGCGCTTCACCCGCTCCATCGCCGTCGCCGGAACCGGCGGGGCCGCCCTCGCCCTGCCGCTCATGGGGGCCGCCGGCGCCCACGCCGCCACCCCGCAGTCGGCTCCGGAAAAGGCCGTCCAGTCCGCTCCGGCCGCCGAGAAGAAGGCCGCCGAAAAGGCCAATGGCCCCCGCACGTACACAGTGAAGGCCGGCGACTATCTCGCCAGGATCGCCGACGACCAGAACGTCAGCGGTGGCTGGAAGAAGCTCTACGCGGACAACCGTGACGCCGTCGGCTCCGACCCGTCGCTGATCCACCCGGGCCTGAAGCTTTCGATCGGCAAGAAGGCCGCGAACGCGCCGAAGTCCGCGGCCCCGGCCCCGGCCGCGCCGAAGGCCTCGGCCTCGAAGTCGTCCGCCGCCGAGTCGGCCCCGAAGGCGGAGACCGCAGCGAAGCCGGCCGCCGCCAAGCCCGCCGCCGAGAGCAACTCCAGCGCCTACACCCTCCCGGTGGACGGTGCCACCGTCGGCACCCCGTACCACATGTCCGGCAGCATGTGGTCCAGCGGCTACCACACCGGTGTCGACTTCGTCGTCCCGACCGGCACCTCCCTCAAGGCCGTCGGTGCGGGCACGGTCGTCTCCGCCGGCTGGGGCGGCGCCTACGGCAACCAGGTCGTCATCAAGCTGAACGACGGCCACTACGCCCAGTACGCCCACCTGTCCCAGCTCTCCGTCTCGGCCGGCCAGACCGTGACGGCCGGGCAGCAGGTCGGCCTGTCGGGCGCGACCGGCAACGTGACCGGACCACACCTGCACTTCGAGATCCGCACCACGCCGGACTACGGCTCCGACGTGGACCCGGTCGCCTTCCTGCGCTCGCACGGCGTCTCCGTCGGCTGACCGACCGCACGACCACCTGCCTGACACGCCTCCGAAGGCCGGACCCCGATCCCCGGGT
>NZ_JBEXSH010000671.1:0-5134 GCF_040613555.1 Streptomyces sp. NPDC006265 | reverse complement strand
GACATCGTCTCCGGCCTGATCCAGACCACCGTCTGCGCCGAGCCCGGTGACTCCGGCGGCTCGCTCTACGGCAGCAACGGTACGGCGTACCCTGCCAGCACATGGGGTCCAGCCGGGCCATCTCGGGGTTCTGGAAGTCGCTCCCCCAGCGCAGCCAGCAGCCGTAGTTGCGGGAAGCCGGGTCGACGACCGAGCCGTGCGCGACGGCCGTGCCGCTCCAGGGGATCAGGCTGAGCAGTGCGGCGACCAGGACACTCAGCACGAGCGTCAGACGGGGCCTGAGCCCGGAGGCATGTACATCATGACCATGACAATTCATGATCTCTCGCTTTCGGGTGTGAGGGTGTCGTGCTGTCGGTCATGCTCGCGTTTCTGTTTTCGATCATGTTTCGGTGTGGGAGCGCTCCCATCCATACAGGCTGTACCCGATGACGCGGGTCGGCAATGGGCGAATCGCGCCACTTCCGTATCGGTCAGAGCCGGTCGAGTCCCTTCGTGCTGCGTCCGAGGTAGGTGGACTCGCCCGGCTCGCGGACGTCGATCTCCTCGAAGCCCATACGGTCGTAGAAGGCCCTGGCCCGGGTGTTGGCGGTCGCCATGGACAAGTGAACGGCCGGCACTCCCCTGCCCTGGAGCGCCCGCAGGAGCGTCCGCATCAGGCGGCGTCCGTGACCGCGGCCCTGCCAGTCGGGCAGCAGGTCGATGTGCAGATGCGCGGGATGGCCGGCCAGTTCGGGCAGCACCATCCGTTCGGGGTGGTGCAGCAGGCCCGCCATCGCCTCGTCCGGGGTGCGCGGCGGCCGGGGCGGTTCCGGGTAGCGGCCGGCGACCAGAGGCAGCCACGTGGTTCGAAAGGCCCCGGCGAAGCGTGGGGTGTCTGCCGTTCCGAGGATGTAGCCGACCGCCCGCCCCCGCCCGTCGTCCAGCACGAAGGCCAGGTCCGGTTCCAGATGGACGTACGGCGCGGCGAAGGTCACCGGGAAGATACCCGGGTCCGCGTAGTGGGGGCGGCTGTCCTCGCCGTGGTGCGCGGTGCGGATGCAGATGTCGTCGAGCGCGGGACGGTCCTCGGGACGGTACGGGCGAATGGCGGGCGACGTCGTCATGGCTGCATCGTGCCGGGCGTGGGAGCGCTCCCTCAACCTCGTTCGGAGCAGCGGGGGCATCCGGCTCGAACGGGCGCGGCTTAAGGGTCCGGCCCCGGGTTACCCGGCTCACATGGTGAAGCTGCATATTCCGGGACGCAAAGAGCACAACGAGGCCGAGGCCCCACCTCCACAGAGCCCGCGCTCCGGGCCCGAGGCGGACCGCCGGGAGTCTCCCGAGGCCGAACACCATGATGCCCCCGCCCCCGCTTCCGAGGAGCCCGGGCCGGGCCCCGAGGTGGAGCGGGCGGCGCCGGACTCGCTGGCCGAGATGCCCCGGAAGTCGTGGGGCGCGGTACTGAAGGGCAGCCTGCGGGAGTTCAAGGACGACGAGCTGACCGACCGGGCGGCCGCGCTGACGTACTACGGCGTGCTGGCGATGTTCCCGGCGCTGCTGGTGCTGGTGTCGATGCTGGCCCTCACCGGCCGGTCGACCACGGACAAGGTCACCGAGAACGTCCGCGAGCTCGTGCCCGGCTCGGCGGGCGACATCATCACCCGGGCCGTCCACCAGTTGCAGGGCAACTCCGGCATCGGCTCGCTGATGGCGATCGTCGGTCTGGTGCTGGCGGTGTGGTCGGCGTCCGGCTATGTGGGGGCGTTCATCCGCTCCGCCAACGCCGTCTACGACATGCCCGAGGGCCGGCCGGTGTGGAAGCTGCTGCCCATGCGGGTGGGCGTGACGGTCGTGCTGCTGGTCATGGCCGTCATCAGCGCGCTGATCGTGGTGTTCTCGGGCGCGCTGGCGCAGCAGGCCGGAGACGCCCTGGGCATCGGCGACACCGCGCTGACGGTGTGGTCGATCGCCAAGTGGCCCGTCCTGGTCCTGTTGGTCGTGAGCATGATCGCGATCCTGTACTGGGCGGCGCCGAACGCCAAGGTGAAGGGGTTCCGCTGGATCACTCCGGGCAGTCTGCTGGCCCTGCTGATCTGGATGGTCGCCTCCGCCGGCTTCGCCGTCTACGTGGCCAACTTCGCCTCGTACAACAAGACCTACGGCACGATGGCCGGTGTCATCGTCTTCCTCATCTGGTTGTGGATCACCAATCTGGCGATCCTGCTGGGTCTGGAGTTCGACGCGGAGACGGTGCGGCAGCGGGCCATCGCCGGTGGGCATCCGCCCGAGGCCGAGCCGTACACCCAGCCACGTGACACCCGGGCGTGGGACGAGCAGGACCGGCGCCGACTGGAGGAGACCTGACCCGCGCCGGGTCAGTTGGTGAGTCCGGCGGCCACCGTCGCACCCAGTTCCCAGCACCGCTCGAGGTCGCCCTTGTCCGGCTCGCCGGTCACGGAGACGGCCTCGGCGGTGCGGCGCCAGCCGAGACCCGTGGTGACCGACTCGATCCCGCGCACCGCTCCGGTGACGTCGTTACCGCCGTGCACCCAGTAGCCGAAGGGGCGTCCGCGCGTGGCGTCCAGGCAGGGGTAGTAGACCTGGTCGAAGAAGTGCTTGAGGGCGCCGGACATGTAGCCGAGGTTCGCGGGAGTGCCGAGGAGGAAGCCGTCGGCGGCGAGGACGTCGGAGGCGGTGGCGGACAGCGCGGGCACGCGGACGACCCGGACGTTATCGATCTCGGGATCCGTCGCCCCGGAGACGACGGCCTCGAACATCGCCTGGCAGTGGGGCGAGGGCGTGTGATGGACGATCAGCAAGGTGGCCACGGCACCTGACCTTGCCGTCCGGACACCCGTCACGCAAGCCCGGGCCCCGCCACGGCGTGCTGTGACGGGGCCCGGATGCCGCTGTCGCTCAGCGGTTGCCGCGACGGCGGATCAGCAGGCAGGCCACGAGAACGGCGCCCGCGCCGGCCAGCAGGGCCGCCCGGTGGTCGCGCACCTGCTACGGGGCCTTGGCCTGCCAGACCTGCTCGGCCTTCTCCTTGGCGCCCTGAGCGGCGGCGGCGCCCTTCTGCTTCACCGGCTCGGGCAGCTTCTCCTCCACGGTGTGGGCGACGTGTGCGGCCTTGGCCCTGGCCTGCCCGCTCCATTCCTGGGCCTTGGCCCCGGCCTGCTCCCTGACCGCGACGGCCTTCTCACGGGCGCGGGTCTTGACGTCGGCCCGGTCCGCCAGTGCCTGGACGGTGTCGCCGAGTTCGTGGCGGGTGTGCTCGACCTGCTCGCGCAGCTCCTCCTGGCTGCGGGCGGTCGGCTCGTCGTGCGGGGGCTGGGTCATCGCTGTGCACTCTCCTTGATCTCGGCCACGTCGGCCTTCACGCTGTCGATGGTCCGCTGCGGGGCGGGCGGGGTGGCGCTGCGCACCTGTTTGCGGCCGGCCAGCGCCGTGAGGCCCGTGGCCACGGCCAGTACGCCCGTGACGATCAGCGCCGCCGCCCACACCGGCAGCGGTACGGCCAGGGCGGCGATCACCGTGGCGACCAGGGCCTGCAGGGTGACGAAGCCGAGTACGCCGGCCCCGCCGAACAGGCCGCCGCCCTTGCCGAAGCGCTTGCCCTTCTCGGTCATCTCCGCCTGGGCGAGGCGCATCTCGCCGCGCACCAGGTCGGTCAGTTGCTCGGTGGCGCGTTGCACCAGCTCGCCCACCGGCTCGTCCCCGGCCGCCGACGCGCTCCCCGAGCGGGGCGCGGCGGGGGCCGTGCGGTGTGTCTCCGTCATGGCGATCACCTCCCGGTCCGTAGTTGCGGACCGGGTACCAGCGAGGGCAGAAAAGACACCTGGTCGGACAGCTTGTGATGACGACGAGTGAGCGGCGCAAGATCTGGTCCCCGTCCGTCGCTCACACACGAGAGAGGGAGGTTCGCCTTGTCGCAGGTAGAGGAATCCATCGAGGTCCGCGTGCCGGTGCACACCGCGTACAACCAGTGGACGCAGTTCGAGTCCTTCCCCCAGTTCATGGACGGTGCCGAGCGCATCGAGAAGCGCACCGACACACCCTCACGCACTGGGTGACGAAGGTCGGCGGACAGGCCCGGGAGTTCGACGCGGAGATCACCGAGCAGGTCCCGGACGAGCGTGTCGCCTGGACCAGCGTGGGCGGCGAGGCGCGGCAGGCCGGCGCGGTGACCTTCCACCGTATCCAGGACGACACGACCAAGGTCATACTGCAGATGGACTTCGACCCCAGTGGTATGGCCGAGACCGTCGGCGACAAGCTCGGGTTCGTGAAGCGGCAGGTATCCGGTGATCTGAAGCGGTTCAAGGAGTTCGTGGAGGCCCGCGGGGCGGAGAGGGGCGCCTGGCGCGGCGAGGTCTGACCAGGTGTGAGGAGGCCGCCACCACTGCGTGTGGTGGCGGCCTCCTGCCGTGCCCGGCCGCTACGCCACCGGGGCGGCGATGCCGCTCCGGAAGAGCTGCCGGGCCTGCCGGTTCAGGTCGTTCAGGCGCAGGGCGAGCTGAGCCGCGGCGTCGTAGAGGGTGTGGACGGCGCTGAGGCGCTCCAGGCGGGGTGCCAGGGCCGACAGGGCGATGGCCAGGGCGACACCGGCCCAGGCGACGGGACCGAGCGGGGTGCAGCCGAAGAAGTGGCTGACGCCGGGGGTCTGGACGAGGGCGGCGAGTACCGCGGCGGAACCGAGGGCCGTGACCCACACCAGGGTGCTGTGGCGCCGCCCGGAGAGGGTCTGGACGAGCTGGGCGCCGACCACGCCGCACAGGGCCATGGTGGTGGACCGGCGTTCGGTGCCGGGGGTGAGGCGGCCGATGAGGTATGCGGCGACCGCGCCGAAGCAGGTGGTGATGCCGCGGCGGCGGATGGAGCGCAGCAGGGGCGCGCCGAGGACGTCGAGGCCCATCGGGCCGGTCGCGGCGTGCTCGGCGGTCGAGGGGTCGCTGCTCGGTGTGACGGCCACGGCCATGGCCGGGAACATGTCGGTGAGCAGGTTGACCAGCAGCAGTTGACGGGTCGACAGGGGTGAGGCGCCGGCGAGCAGGGTGCCGAGGACGCTGAAGCCGACCTCGCCGGCGTTGCCGCCGATGAGGATGCTCACCGCGTCGGCGACGCTGCGCCACAGGGCACGGCCCTCGGCGAC
>NZ_JBEXSH010000670.1:0-5135 GCF_040613555.1 Streptomyces sp. NPDC006265 | reverse complement strand
GCCCGCCCGAACTCGCCGCCCGCAACGCCAACTACGTCGGCGGGGACATCGGCTCCGGCGCCGCCTCCGGTCTCCAGCTGCTGCTGCGCCCCAGGGCCACCCTGTTCCCCTACAGCACCCCGCACCCGGCCGTTTTCATCTGCTCGTCGGCGACCCCGCCGGGCCCCGGAGTGCACGGCATGTCGGGGCACAACGCGGCGAAGGCCGTCTGGAAGCGACTGAGGCGGACATGACCGCCATCGAACTCGTCAAGGGCGACATCACCCGCGAGAGCGTCGACGCGATCGTCAACGCGGCCAACTCCTCACTGCTGGGCGGGGGAGGAGTCGACGGGGCGATCCACCGCCGTGGCGGCCCGGCGATCCTGGAGGACTGCCGCCGGCTCCGCGCGGCGCACCTCGGCAAGGGCCTGCCCACGGGCCGGGCGGTCGCCACCACCGCGGGCGACCTGGACGCCCGCTGGGTCGTCCACACCGTCGGCCCGGTGTTCAGCGCGACCGAGGACCGCTCCGGCCTCCTCGCGTCCTGCTACCGCGAGTCGCTCCGTGTCGCCGGCGAACTCGGCGCCCGCACGGTCGCGTTCCCCGCGATCTCCACCGGCGTCTACGGCTGGCCGATGGACGACGGCGCCCGCATCGCCGTCGAGACCGTACGGGCGGCGGACACCACGGTCGAGGAGGTCAGATTCGTCCTCTTCGACGAACGGGCCTACGAGGCTTTCGCCGCGCACCTGCGCTGAGCCACGGCACGGCAGGGCTCACACGGGCTCCGGCTCGAAGTGCTGCAGCAGCTCCCGGCCGGGCTGGACGACCCCGAAGGTGCTCTCCGGCACGGCGTTCCACACCCCGGGGAGATCGCCCAGCGGCTCCGACACGACCAGCCGCGTCTCGTCGGAGACGTGGTTCAGGAACCCCAGGTCGGGGTGGAGGGCCCGCACGTCCTCCACCCGGCTGCTGTAGTACAGCGACCGTGACTTCCCCGCGCTGGAGTAGCGGAAGAACCACACCCGCTCCCCGTCGGTGACCGCCAGGGTCATCTGCAGTGGCTGCGGCACCCCGTGCTCGCGGCCGAGGCGCTCGATGAGCCCCGTCATCCGGGCCACCGCACCCGGCGGATCGCCGTCCAGCCCGAAGGTGAGCGCCACGTGGAACATCACTTCCGAGTCCGTCGTGCCCTCCATCGACGGGAACAGCCCCGGTTCCACGGTCAGCATGAGATCCCGGCGCAGTTCGCGGAACCCGTCGATCGCCCCGTTGTGCATCCACATCCACCGCCCGTGGCGGAACGGATGGCAGTTCGTCTGCTGCACGGCCGAGCCGGTGGAGGCGCGCACATGCGCGAAGAACAGCGGCGAGCGGACGTGGTCGGCGATCTCCCTCAGGTTGCGGTTGCTCCAGGCCGGGCCGGTGTCGCGGATGACGGCGGGAGTGCGCAGGTGCCACGCGTACCAGCCGACGCCGAAGCCGTCGCCGTTGGTGGTCTCGACCCCCATCCGGGCGTGCAGGCTCTGGTCGATCAGCGAGTGCTCCGGGCGGTAGAGGACGTCGTCGAGGATCACGGGAGTGCCTGAGTAGGCGAGCCAGCGGCACATGGCCGATACCCCTGTTCCGAGCCGCCCGGGCCGGGCCGCGCGGCTCCGTAGGTGGTGTGCGTGAACTCCAGGGAACCCCCCGTCGCGCCCGGTACGCATCGCCCGCAGCGGGTGGTTACGGGCCGGGGCCGGGCGTGCGCGGGTGGATGAGCGCCGAGATCCGGAGCGGAACGGGCGTCGCTCGTGGTGGAACGGACGGCAGACGACGGGACGCGTCTCCTGCGGGCGCCGCGCGCCGCCGGCGAGGGGGTGACGGCTGCCCTGCGGAGGCGCCCCGCGCGGACCGGCGGCTGACGCCGATCCGCCTCGCCGGTCCCGAAGACCCGGGCGATCACCTCGTCGCCGCGTTGATCCGGCCCGAGCGGGCCGCCGCGCCCAGCGCCTCGAAGTCCCGCTCGTTCTGGTCGGCGTACGCCTGGGCGAACACGGTGAGCGCCCGGTCGAAGCGGTCGCCGCCACCCAGGTAGGCCGCGATGGCGACGGGATCGCCGGAGCGGGCGTGGGCCCGCGCCAGGCTCGCCCCGCACAGCCGCCCGAACAGCCGGAGCAGGCCGGGGTCCATGGTCTCCGGCCGGGCGATGCCCTTCCAGTCCCGCAGCTGCCGTACGTAGAAGTCCCGCTCGCGCCCGTCGAGGCCCACCGCGTGCGTCCAGCCCAGCAGGATGTCGCTGGTCGTCTGGATCAGCCGCTGCCCCGCCACCACACGCCGGCCCTGGTTGTCGTAGCGGTCGCCGCCGGAATGGGCGGCGAGCACCGACTCCTGTGCCTCCTTGGCCTGGAGCAGCAGCGGATCGTCGTCGTCCCGGCCGAGCAGCAGCACGATCCAGCAGCGGGTGCCGACACTGCCGACTCCCACCACCTTGCGGGCGATGTCCACCAGGCGGTAGCGGCGCAGCAGGTGCCGCCGCTCGGACGACAGGGTCCGGGCGTAGCCCTCCAGGACGGCGCGCAGCTCCTTCTCGCGGCCGTGCGCCGAGTCGTCCACCAGGTCCCGCAGCGGGGTGATCAGCGGCGGGTCCGGCGTGATCCGCCGCCCCTCGGCCGTGTCCCGGGTGAGCTTCGCGTAGGCCTGCATGTGGGTGCGGGTCCGGGCGCTCGCCGTGGCCTTCTCGGTGCGGCGCCGGGCCTCCTTGGACATCGACGCGGCCATCAGCTCCCGCATGTGGTCGGCGTCGTCCTGGGCGTACCAGATGTCCAGGGTGCGCATTCCGGCGAAGTCCCGCATCCGCCGCCGGTAGGCCCGGACGCACGTCTGCACCGCGCTGTTCTGCTCCGCCGCCGAGAAGCCGTTGGCGCGGCCCGCGATGGCGAAGCTCGCCGCGAGCCGTTTGACGTCCCACTCGAACGGCCCGGCCAGCGTCTCGTCGAAGTCGTTGATGTCGAAGACCAGATGGCGCTCCGGCGAGGCCAGCAGCCGGAAGTTCAGCAGATGGGCGTCCCCGCACAGCTGCACCCGCAGCCCGGTGTCCGAGTGGGCCCCGAGGTCCTCCGCCATGATCGCCGCCGCGCCCCGGTAGAAGCGGAACGGGGACTCGAGCATGCGGCCGTAGCGGATCGGCACCAACTCCGGTATGCGGGTGGCGGACTGGCGCTCCACCACCTCGACGGGATCGAACCGGTCGGGCCCGGCCTCGAACCCGGCGTGGGACGACCGCGGCACCCGCCGCCGCGCGTCCCGCCCCGCGGTCGCCCGCTCGGCCGGTGACATGAACGTCGTGAAGGGGCTCGGTACGGTCATGGCTCAGCGCTCCGGCCGCGAGGGGAAGTCGTCCGAGGGCTCCCGGCCCTGCCGGCGCAGCCCCGCCTGCACCGCGCCGGCGAGGATCCGTGCCGCCACGCCCACCAGCAGCAGTCCCCCCATCATCTGGATCATCGCCAGCATCCGCCCCGTCTGAGAGCGGGCGACGATGTCCCCGTAACCGACGGTGGCGAAGGTCGTGAGCGTGAAGTACAGGGAGTCCGTCTTGCTCAACGGCTCGCTGAACGAGCCGGGGGTGGTGTGCTCCACCAGGAAGTAGGCGCCCGCGAAGAGCACCAGGAACAGCGTCAGCGTGGTGCCCAGGGCCTCGACGGCCTTCAGCCGGGGGTAGGGCGAGGTCACGATGGCCCGCACCTCCCACCAGAAGACCCCGACCACCAGCAGCAGCCCGCAGGCCAGGAGCGCGGAATCGCCCGAAGAGCCGCGCCCGTCCAGGGGCATCACGTAGTAGACCGTGACGAGCCCGATCGTGATGAGCACGGCGCGTATCAGGGCCGATATCGCCGCACGCCGCCGATAGTGCTGTCGGGGGGAAACCTCCGCTGGTTCTTCCATCGCCCGCCTCTCGGTCTCGGCCCCGGCACCGGGGCACCTCACAAGGCCTGCCCTACCACCTCAGCGTCCGGTCGCCTCGCACGGATCACCCGCCACGGGTGAGGCAGCCCGGCTCCGGTCCCGTGCAGGCTGGTGTCGACGGGGACGACCGTCGGGCGTGCACCCGGGAGGGAGGACCGACATGAGCGCGCAGAACTGCCTGGCGTACGATCGCTCCGCTGCTGAGCGCCTTCTGGTCGATGCTGTGGTTCCTTCTCTGGATCATGTGGTTCGTCCTGCTCTTCCGGGTGGCCCTCGACATCTTCCGCGACGATTCCCTGAGCGGAGGGGCAAGACCGGCCGGCTGGTCTTCTGCGTCCTGCTGCCCTTCCTGGGTGTGTTCGTCTGCGTCCTCGCCCGCGGCCGGAACATGGGCCCCCGGGAGACGGACCGGGCCCGTGCGCAGCAGCAGGCCTTCGACGGCTACGTCAGGGAGACCGCCCGGCGCGGCGAGGACCCGCCCAGCAGCGTCGACGAGCTCGCCGGGCTGTCCGAGATCCGTACCCGCGGCGACATCATGGACGAGGAGTCCCGCAGGGCGAAGGAGCTGGTGCTCAGCGGCTCCGGAGCAGCGGGCGCCTCGGCCCCCGATACCCCACCTCCGGTCGCTGACCGCGCCGGACGCAGCAGAATCGAGGCAGCAGGATGACCGCTACACACCCGACGCACGGAACGCCGAGGGCGAGGCACGGAGCCGCCGCCGCGGGTTTGATGATCTTCGCGGCCGTCATGCTCATGATCGCCGGGATCTTGGGGATCATGCGCGGCATCTCGGCCATCGCGGAGGATCAGGTCTTCGTCTCGACGCCCAACTACGTCTTCTCCTTCAACCTCACAGGCTGGGGCTGGATCCACCTCGCCCTGGGCGTGGTCGCCGTGCTCGTCAGCGTGGGGCTGTTCCAGGCATCCACCTGGGCGCGCGTCCTCGGTGTGGGGATCGCCGGGCTCGTCCTCATCGCCAACTTCCTCTCCCTGCCCGCCTACCCGGTCTGGTCCGTCGTGATGATCGCGTTGACCGCGTTCATCATCTGGGCCCTGTGCACCGTGAAGAAGAGCGACATCTGAGAGCAGGCCCGGGGCTGGCCCGCCCGCCCCGTGGGGGCCGGGCGGTGCCCCGCCCGGGGCACCCCCCGCAGGGCGGCGGGAAAGCGAGGGGGGTGGGAACAGGGGTGAAGATGTGGGTGTTATAGA
>NZ_JBEXSH010000669.1:0-5146 GCF_040613555.1 Streptomyces sp. NPDC006265 | reverse complement strand
CGTGTAGACGATGGCGAACAGGAACGGGCCGAAGAACAGGCCGGCCACGCCCAGCCTGGACACCGTCGGCGAACTCCTCGGGGCCGGCGTCGAGGAGCTCCTGCACCCGGGCCAGCGGCACGCCGGCATCTGCCGCGGTGCGGATCCGGATCAGCCGCACGACGGCGCCGGCGTCGTAGCTCCGGTACCCGGAGCGGTCAGCGAGAAGCGGTCGAGCAGGTCGTCCACCATCGTGCCGGGGTCGTCGAGGTGGAGCAGCTTGGCGACGAGGAGGAGGTTCTCCCGGCCGCTGAGGATGTCGCCGACGGCCGCGAACTGTCCCGTGAGGCTGAAGGACTCCCGCACGTTCGCCGGTTGCGTGGTGACGTCGAAGCCGTTGGCGGCCGTCCCCGCATCGGGCTTCAGCAGCGTGGCGAGGATTCTCACGGTCGTGGACTTGCCCGACCCGTTGGAGCCGAGCAGGGCGAAGACGGTGCCGGGCGCCACGTCGAAGTCCACGCCGCGCAGCACCTCGAGCTTCCCGTACGACTTCTCCAGACCCCGCACGCGAATCGCCGGACCGGCCGTCGATCGGGCCGTCATGGGCACCTCCCTCCTCGGTGGAGATCTTCCCGCGGACTGCGTGGAAGCTCCTGCCAGAAGGATGGAGGGTTGACCCGGCGTCAAGGTCAAGCCGGGCCCCGACCAGTGCATTCAGATCGCCGGCGCGGGTGCCGGCCGTCCGTGATGCGCATACAGCGCGCGTCCGGCACTACCGGCAGCTCAGCCCCGGCGTGGATCACCGCACGGCCTGGTTGTGTTTCGCGTTCGCCGTCTCGAAGTAGTCGCCGCCCTTGCGCTTGACGTCGTCCGTGCCCCAGGCCTGTTCGCCGGCGGTTGCCGTGGTGGCTCCCTCTTGGGTCTGCGGCCGCAGGGGTGTTCGGACCAGCCTCGGTATGTGCTTCGAGCAGTGGATGTAAGCCTCTTCGACCTCGACTTCGACCCACATCTGAGGGCGGCGTCCGGGCAGCGGGTCGGCGGGCAGTTCGGGATGGCTCCGCCGCATGCTGTCGTCGGTGACCAGGTGGGCTCGGCCGTTGACGTGCAACCCGATGCGATCCACGGAGAAATCGATCATCAACAGGCCGACGTGCGGGTTCTCCCGGATGTTGCCGAGCGAGGCCATGACGCCGTTTCCCCGGTACTCCGGATAGGCGAGGGTGGTGTCATCGAGAACGTGGAGAAAACCGGCTGGGCCTGCCCGGAAGGTGCTGTCGCATTGCCCGGTGCTGTCCGATGTGGCGAGGAAGAACATCTCCTGGCGGGCAACGAACTCCCTCATTCTGGGGTTGAGTCGGTCCACCACCTGCTCGTCGTAGAAGCGATCAGCGCGGCCCGTGGTGCCCAATGCGCGCTGCATCTCGTGCTCTCCGTGGCTGCCGGGCCGGTCTGCCCGCTCATCCTGGTGCAACGGTCCTCCTGACAGGCGAACCAACGCCTGTGTTCGAGCCCTGCTCCGGTGGTCCTCCGGCGCAGATGACTCTGCCGGTCCCCTCGGAGGCCGAACAGCACTGATCGGCCACGCACATGAGGGTAGAGCAGACCGTTCGGTCGTTCCGGGGCGGGAGGCAAGAGTGGCTGTGCTCCATCTGCCGGCGGCGCCTTCGATCTGCTGACCTGCTGACTTCCTCAGGGAGCCCCTGGAGGCCGTGCGTGGCCCCGTGAGTCGTGATGCGCTCTGCGGCATCGGCGGTCGTACGGTGTCCCCGAGGAGGCTTCTGGTGCGCAGCGTGACCTACTCGATGAACGTCTCACTCGACGGATACATCGTCGGGCCGGACGGCGATTTCAACTGGACGGGGCCGGACGACGACGTCTTTCGCTTCTGGATCGACGAGATCCGGCAGGTCGGCGTCCATCTGCTGGGACGACGGCTGTACGAGACGATGCTGTACTGGGAGAGCGCCGATCAGGATCCGTCGCTCGACGACTCCAAGCTCGAGTGGGCCGCGCTGTGGAAGCCGCTCCCGAAGGTGGTGTTCTCCACCACGCTGTCGTCTGTGCAGGGCCATGCCCGCCTGGCTTCCGGCGACGTCGCGGAGGAGATCGAGCGGTTGCGCTCCGAGCCGGGGGAGGGAGACATCGCGATCGGCGGCGCGACCCTCGCCGCCCAGGCGGCTGCGGCGGGACTGATCGACGAGTACCGGGCCATCGTCTACCCCGTGCTGGTCGGCGGCGGCATTCCGTTCTTCCCCCGGCACGAGCGCCGGGTGGATCTCGAACTCGTCGAGACCCGCCCCTTGGGCTCACGAGTCGTCTACCTCCGCCACCGAGTGGTGCGCTAGGTGCGCGGTGAGACGCCCAGAAACCGGTGGAGGGAGCTCGTCATGCTGGTGACGAAGGCGTCGCGGGTCGGGGCGTCGACACGATCCAGGGACAGGTACGGGTTGAGGTCCTCCAACTCGACCAGGAGCAGGTCGCCCTCGCGGGTACGACAGGCGTCCACACGCTGGATTCCGTGATCGAGGGTGTTCCAGTCGATGAAGCGGCGGGCGAAACCGAGGTCGGCCTCCGTGGGCAGGTAGGGCTCGAGGACCCAGCGCCGGTCGGGGTCGGGGGCGTGGAGGGCGTACTGGAAGGCGTCGTCGACGTAGTAGAACGACACCTCGTAGCGGAAGTCGACGCGGGGCTGGACCAGCACGTCGCCGTAGGCGAGGCCGTCCAGTCGGTCCCGGGGGAGGAAGGTGAGGCCGATGGAGTCCGCCCCTGCCTTCGGCTTGACCACGTACTGCTTGGTCCGGGGCAGCAGGGGCAGGTCCTGCGGCCGGTCGACGGTGGGGATGACGGGGTATCCGGCTGCCGTCAGATCCAGCAGGTACCGCTTGCCGGCCATGTCCGCCCGGCCCGACAGCGGTGTAGACCCGGGTGCCGCGCACCGCGGCCTGGTTCCGGAAGGCGTCGTACTCCTTCTGGTAGTGGAGCACGGGGCCGCTGTTGCGGACCACGACCATGTCGAAGGAGTCCATCAGGGCGGCGGCATCCAGCGGGTGGCACAGAGCGAGGTCGAAGGCGTTCCGCAGCCGCGACGACAGGAAGACGTCCTCGTCGCCGTAGCGCCGCCCCCGGGCCTCGTAGGCGAGGTCGGTCACGAACAGAACGCTGGGGCGGCCGGGCACGGGACATCTCCTGGGTCGGTGGCCACCAACATACTGACGCCGCCGGGCACCGGCCCGCGCCGGGTTCACTCCCTCGATCACCGGCCCGGAGACGTCGACGTCGGCCATGCGCATGGTCCGCGCCCCCGGGGGACCCGCCCGCGTCGCGACGCAGGCGGGTGAAGCCTGAGCCACCGTCAGCTTCCCGGGGCATGCATGAGGATCTCCGCCGTATCCGGCCGGGTCGGCGGCATCGATGCGTTGGAGGCGAGAGTGATGAACGAACGAGCCGGACGGACGGGCCCCCACACCATCAGCGTCCCGGTCCTGATCGTGGGCGGCTCCCTGGTCGGCCTGTCCACCTCGTTGTTCCTGGGACGGCTCGGCGTGCCCCACATGCTGGTGGAGCGCCACGCAGGCACCTCCATCCACCCGCGAGGCCGCGGCAACAACGTCCGTACCATGGAACTGTTCCGGGCGGCGGGTGTCGAGAAGGGGATCAAGGACGCGGCCGCCACCCTGGCCGTCAACCACGGCATCCTCCAGGCACCCACCCTGGTCGGCGACGCCGGCGAGTGGCTGTTCAGGGACATCGACCCGGGCGGCGGCCTGGCCCGCTTCAGCCCCAGCGCCTGGTGCCTGTGCAGCCAGAACGACCTCGAACCGGTGCTGCTCGACCATGCCCGCGAGCACGGAGGCGACCTGCGCTTCTCCACCGAGCTGATGTCGTTCGACAGCGACCCCACCGGTGTGACCGCCGTGGTCAAGAGCCGAGAGACGGGTGAGCACACCACCATCCGTGCGGACTACCTCGTCGCCGCGGACGGCCCGCGCAGCCCCGTGCGCGAACAACTCGGCATCACCCAGAGCGGGCCCGGCGACCTGTTCCACAACGTCAGCCTCACGTTCCGTTCCCGGCGTCTCGCCGATGTCGTGGGCGACCGTCACTTCATCGTCTGCTACCTGACGAACCCGGAGGCCGACGGCGCCCTGCTGCCGGTGGACAACCGCGAGAACTGGGTCTTCCACGCCCCCTGGCACCCGGAAAACGGGGAATCCCTGGAGGAGTTCACGGACGAACGATGCGTCGAGCACATCCGCCGGGCGGTCGGGGTCGCCGACCTCGACGTGGAGATCACCGGCAAGGCTCCCTGGCACGCCGCTCAGCGGGTCGCCCGCAGCTACCGGTCGGGACGTGTGTTCCTGGCCGGTGACTCGGCGCACGAGATGTCACCCACCGGGGCCTTCGGTTCCAACACCGGCATCCAGGACGCGCACAACCTCGCCTGGAAGCTGGCCGCGGTGGTCGACGGCTGGGCGGGGGAGGAGTTGCTGGACACCTACGACGCCGAGCGCCGTCCCGTGGCCGAGGCCACCAGCGCGCGGGCCGCGTCCCGGTCGGCCGAGCACAGCCACCCCGGATTCGCCGCGCCCCCCGGAGCGGGCGGCGGTGGTCCGCAGAAGGGCATCCTCAACGTGGCCCTCGGTTACCGCTACCCGCAGGGTGCCGTCGTCGGCGCCGATCCGGCGGTCCCGGTGGTGCCCGAGCGCCTCGACCTGAGCGGAGAACCGGGCAGCAGGGCGCCTCACCTGTGGGTGCGCCGAGGGGACGAACGGCTCTCGACGCTCGACCTGTACGAGCGGTCCCTCGTGCTGCTCAGTGACGCCGCTGAGCCGAACGAGTGGCACGAGGCAGCCGTCCGGCTCGCCGGCAAGCTGTCCCTGCCGCTCAGGTCGTACCGGGTGGGCACCGGGGCTCAGACCGACCTGGTGCCGGAGGACGACGCCGACTGGGCCGAGCGCCACGGCACGGGCCCCGGGGGTGCCGTGCTCGTCCGGCCCGACGGGTTCGTCGTATGGCGGTCGCAGGGGCAGGAAGCGGATGCCGAGGCGGTACTGCACCAGGTGTTGAGGACCGCGCTGGCAGTCGCCTGAGATCGCTCTTCTACCGGCGGGGGGGGGTGCCCCTCGGTGCGGCCCACGTCCCCCGCGCGCTCGCGCGGCGGGGCCAG
>NZ_JBEXSH010000668.1:0-5148 GCF_040613555.1 Streptomyces sp. NPDC006265 | reverse complement strand
GAACAAGCGTCCCGCGAGGCGTCGCAAGGTCAAGAACGCTCGGACCGGCTCCGTGGGGAGCAAGATCCTGCCAGGCCGGTACAGCGATGAGGGCGAAAAGGGGCCCTGGTTCCGCCGTCTGACTCGCCGCGCCGAGACGCGCAGCTGGCGGCGTGAGGCATCGCAGCTCTGACGGCTGCCCTCAACCAGGTCCTCGACGTCACGCCGGACGGCCAAAGAGCCGCCCACACACCAAACGCCGCCCGGTCCCACTCCCCGCAGGTGCGTCGGCCGAGGCCCCTCTGCTTCACCGCTGCCGACAACGCGCGCGGTGCTGCCCCCTCTTCATGCGCGCCCGCCGTGGCGCTCGACCCTAGGAAGAATCGTGTCTGCTGATCTGCAGCTCCGCATCCATTCGGCTCCCGCTGGCGAGGTCGTCGCGCTTCTGGACCTCATGCGGGAGCACGAACTCCGCGGCGAGTATGAGCGTGGTCCCGCCGAGACACTCACGCTGGGGCAGGTCTACCGCGCCCGGGACGCCGCACTGGGCCTCTGCGAGGAGGTCGCCGCACGGCTGGAGGAGGACGCCCCGAACGTCGTGTTCGAGCTGTGGCAGGACCCTCACTGGAGCGCCGACGGGCACTACCACGCGTACGTCCCCAAGTACGGGCATTTCGAGGCTGGTTGCGACGCCGAGGGCGTTCCGCATGTCGGCGTGCACGAGCTCATCCAGCGGCTCAGCAGCAGCCCGAAAGCGACGATCGGCGACTGGATGGCGGGCGAGGGGGCAGACCTGCTCGGCGTCGCAATCCTCGCCGTAGTGGGCGAGTACCAGGCGCGGCAGTCGTCCGGCTCCTGATCCTGGGCACTTCCCCTTCCCCCCCGTCGAGGCCGGATGGCCCGTGATGAGCGCGATCGCGCAGCGCCACCGCTCTGCGATCGCCCCGGCGACGACGCACGCCCTCGGCCAGGCCCTCGTCGGCCTCCCCACCCCACGATTCACTGGAGATCTGAACATGGCGGACATCCGTATGCGCTCCCTCGGGCACCCCTGGGAGCGAACCACCGTCGCCGCCGACGCCGGAGGACACGAAGACTTGTTCATCGCCCTCTTCCTCAGGGCGATGGAGACCGTCCCCGAACTGCGTTCTTTGCCCGGTGACCTGGAGGCGTACACCGTGCGCTGGGACGGCGAAGAGCTGTCGATCTTTCACCCCGATGTGGAGCAGGCCGTCTTCCGAGCCCAGCCCGATCCCGATCACTCTGCGCATCGGGGCGCTCCGGTCAGGACGCGGCCGCCCGAGCTGTGGCGCGAGGAGCGCGGCCACAGCTTCTACCCGGATCCGGAGGAACTGGCCGAGATCCCGGGTCTGTGGGCAACGGTCCTGGAGCCGCACGAGCACAGGGTGGTCGGCCTCCGGTATTTCTCCGCCGGGGGTGAGTGGTACGTCGTGGAGGTCGACGACGCGACCGGCCAGGCTTACGGATGGTCGTGCCTGGAGGGTGACCTGTCACAGGGCCAGTGGGGCCTTATCGATCTTCCGGCTCTGGAGTCGTGCCGTCCGGACGGTGATCTGTCCCAGCTGGTCGTCCGCGATATCGCTTTCACGCCCGATGCTGCGGCCAATGTCTTGCCGGAGGGCCGCCCTCACGATTCTTGCGGGGATGGGGATTGCCCCGTATGCCCGCCAGATTTCATGACGGCATATGTTGCTCAACTGCGGGCCGTAATCGCGGAACACGGGTTCGCCGTTCAGTCGGTGCTTGCTGATGAAATTTCTGCTGCCTATTGCTACACCGTCGGTCTGCACGAATCTCTAGGTCACGAGTTCGTGATGGCCGGCCTGGACGTCCGGGTCATGCAGGGCGTACTCCATTCCGCCGTGGAGCGGTTCGCCGGATCGTCTGGTCCAGTAGCCGGTGAGGTGCTGGACGGGCTTCTTGCGAACGGATTTCAACTGCTCATGCGCCCCGTGGAGTCTTTGGATCCCTTCGCGATGCTGCGGGCGGTGTACGGCTGGGAGATCGCCGTGCCGTACTGGCAGGCCGTGTGGCCCGATCGTGACGGCATCTTTCCGACCGACGCCTCTTGCTCGCTTTCCCCTGGAACCCAGCCACTTCTTTAGGCCTATTTTCAGGTTTCCAACTCTTTGCGTCCTAGGAGATATTTCTATGCGCCAGCCTGAACCATTGAATGCCGTTGATGAGCTGCGGCTCTTCCTGGATTTCGCCGTTCCACTATGTGGCGCTGACATCGCGTACAAGCTCAGGCAATGGGGTCATTCTCGTGAGCAGGCCAAGAATTGGCTACGTGGTGAAGCCGAGCGCGCTGGCGGCAGCTTGGGCGAGAACGGGGACGTGATCCAGTTCAGCGATGGTCGTCCTCGGTCGGGGCGCACGCAGAACCGTGTGGTCCGGACCGCGAGTGAACTGGCTCGCGGCGTGGCAGCCGCGGCGCTGCTCGCCCAACTGGAGGGCAAGCGCGGCGTCGAGGCCTTCGGTGGCTTCTACGGTGTCACCGCCGGGCCCGCCGACACGGCCCGCGTCCGGGACATGGAGGACGGTGCCGTCGATGACGCCTCTCGCGGCAGCTGACCTGCGCGGAAGCCGACGGCGTGAATGCCTTGCGGCCGTCTCCGCGCCCGTGATCGTCCTCGGTAGTTCAGCTGGACACTTCCACTCGAACCGCCCGGGCACTTTCACGCGAGTCACCAGGCGGACCATGGCGGGAACGGCCCGCGCCGCCCCAGGCGAACTCAAGCGAGGGCTGCGGCCCGAACCCTGAGGTCTGCTGCCTTGGGAAGGCTGGGGAAGCGACACAGGCGTACACACATGTCTTGAGCAGCGGCGCGGACCTTGATGGAGCGGATGCCTTCGGCGCAGTCGAGGAAGTCGGACCACGTGGACAGTGCCCCATCCGTGTTCCCTTGGCGCAGCAGGACGCCGGCGAGGTCAGCTGTGACGATCGCTCTGGTGCGGCGGCGATCAAGCCCGTGGATGTCGAGGGCCAGGCGGAGGTGCTCGTTGGCGGCCGTGAGATCACCGAGACGGTTGTGGACCATGCCGGCTTCGTGGGCCCAGCGGCCGGGCGAGTAATGGGCCGCCCAGGAGTCGACGGAGCCGGCGGGAGGCCTTGCGATGGCAGTTTCAGCGAGGGAGAGGTGCCTGGAGGCGAGGTGGCGGTCGTTGTCCTGGGCGGCGGCGTTGGCGAGGGTGGCGTTGTAGTAGGCAACGGCGCGTGGGTTGTCGATGCCGCGGCCGTAGGCAACGCAGGCCTCGCTGAGCTGGACTGCTTCGGCGTGGCCGCCCAGGTCGAGGCACTGTACGGCGAGACCGCGCAGGGCTGTGGCGGCGAGCTCGGGGTCGCCTGCTTCATCGGCGAGACGGTAGGCGTGGGCGTAGTAGCCCTGGGCGAGTCCTTGGAGTTCGGGAGTATCGCCTTCGTCTTGGGCCATCCAGCCGGCGAGATGGGTGAGCTGGGAGGCAGCGGCGAACAACTCCTTGCCGGTGGCCTCGGTGTATGTGCCGTTCAGCCAGGGGGCGACATCTTCGGTGAGGTAGCGCACGGCGAGGTGGCGGGCGTGGCCGCCGCCGAGCTCCGACGCGGAGTCGCCGAGGCTCTTCACCATGATCTTGATGGCGGTGACTTCGCCACGGCCGACTCGGACGGCTGCGGCGGGTGTGCTGGTGACGCGGCGGGTGATGCTGTCGGGGTCGGGCAGGCCGAGGGCGGCGAGGGCGTAGCCGCTGGACGCGGTGAGGAACTTCCGGCGGTCCACCTCGAGGTCGCTCCTTCCCAGCTGGATGACTGAATCCACCGTATCGGCGTGGGCCGGTGTGGGGGTTGGCGGTTGCGGGACGCCTCTGGCGTCGGGATCGAGTTCGAGGACGCGAGCGACGTAGGGCCACCAGTAGTCGGGTGTGCGTTCGCCGGTCATCCACTTACGGGCGTACTGACGTTGTAATCGGTCGGGCCCACTGCCCTCGGCTCGTCCGACGGCGCGTGCCAGGCGGCTTGGCCCCCAGCCACGTTGCAGGCATGCCTCACGGATCAGGTACGCGAGGTGCTGAGCGTGCGGCGTGCGCGTCATCGCGGTCACCCCGTCCCTGGACTACGCGGGACTACGGAGGATTACATCTTCCCCTCTTCCCGGCGCGGGCACTCAGCATTTGACTGAACTTCCCATTCACCCCAACCAGCGCTCTGCACAAGGATGTTCGGGATCTCTCAGCACACGGGTGCCCACGACTGCGGATGCCGGTTCGCGTGAGCCAGGCGTGCGGGCCGTTCGCGTCGGCGGGCCGCCCGGACCGATCAGCTGGTACTGGAGAGGAGTCTTTGTGACCGCCCCTGTGGTGATCTTGGACTGCTACACCGTAGAGCCCAGCGGCCTGGGCGTCCCGCCGTACCTGTCCGCCTACGTGCGGCAGGCCTACGCGGCCCTGCGCCGGGTCCGGCCCGACGCCGAGGTGAAGTACGTGACGATCGACGACGTCCGCTGGTGCTTGGCCGGCGGCCGCCCGTTGGCGGAGCCGCCGCTGAGCGACCGGCTGACGTACTCGGCGACCGTGAACCGCGACAAGGCAGTGGAGCTGTTGAGGGACGCCGACATGGTGGTCGTGGTGGCGGGGGACAAGGTCCCGTCGGTGCACCTGCATGCCGTCAACGGCTCGCAGGACGACATCGCGCGCGCGATGGCCTGCGTACGGGGCCGCCGCTTCCTGCTCGGACCGATGGCCACCTGGGCGCTGTCGGAAGCAGCCTCCTGGGCCGGACTCTTCGACGCCGTCCATACCCACACCGTCACCTCGGGCGGCCTGAGCCTGGGCAGCACTACGCCCGCCCCCTACGGGCAACTGGAGGCGGACCGCTCCTCGTTCACCGGCCTCGTCGAGCAGATGCCCTGGGATCCGGTGGCGGAACTGGAGCTGTACCGCGGTTGTACCCGCAAGGCGTTCTGCCGCTTCTGCAACGAGCCGGGGAAAGCACCGACAGTCGCGCACCGCACGGTCGAGGACGTCCTGGCAGAGGCCGGGCAGCTCTACGACGCCGGGGTGCGCCACTTCCGTCTCGGCCAGCAGACCTGCTTCTTCTCCTACCAAGGCCGCAGCGAAGAGGCGATCCGGGCCCTGCTGGTCGGAATCCGGGAACGCTGCCCGGAGCTGGAG
>NZ_JBEXSH010000667.1:0-5151 GCF_040613555.1 Streptomyces sp. NPDC006265 | reverse complement strand
ACCGACCCGCGTTCGCCCGCGTCGCCCCGCACGGGTGACGCGGGAGACGGTGCGAGCGTTCCATCCTGGGCCCCATGAGCACCGTGGAGCTGCCCGATCCGACCGTCCGGCGCCGGACCTTCCATCTGCTGGCCAAACCGGCCGGGGCGATCTGCAACCTGGACTGCACCTACTGCTTCTTCCTGTCCAAGGAACTGCTCTACGAAGGCAGCAGGTTCCGTATGGCGGACGAGCTGCTGGATGACTACATCCGGCAACTGATCGAGGCGCACGGACCGGCACCCGAGGTGACGGTGGCCTGGCAGGGCGGTGAGCCCCTGCTGATGGGCCTCGACTTCTTCCGCAGGTCCGTGGAGTACGAGCGACGCCATGCCCGCCCGGGCCAGCGGATCGTGAACACCGTCCAGACCAACGGCACACTCATCGACGCCGCGTGGGCCCGCTTCTTCCGCGACAACGGCTTCCTGGTTGGGCTGTCGATCGACGGCCCGCGCGAACTGCACGACACCTACCGGGTCGACAAGGGCGGCAAGCCCACCTTCGACCGCGTCCTGCGGGGACTGGACCACCTGCGCGAGCACGCCGTCCGATGGAACGCGCTGACCACCCTGCACGACGCCAACGCCGGTCACGGACGCGAGGTCTACGCCTTCCTGCGCGACGACTGCGGCGCCGAGCACATGCAGTTCATCCCCATCGTGGAACGGGCCACCGCGCACGACCTGCCCCTGGCCAACGAGGGCTGGGGGGATCGCGCTTCACAGCGGCCCCTGTACCGGCAGGGGGGCGACCACGTCACCGACCGGTCGGTCACCGGGCAGCAGTACGGCCGATTCCTCATCGACGTCTTCGAGGACTGGGTACGGCACGATGTCGGCCGGGTCTACGTGCAGATGTTCGACGTGGCGCTGGCCAATTGGCACGGAGAGCCGCCCTCGCTGTGCGTGCACTCCAGGACCTGCGGAAACGCCCTCGCCCTGGAGCACAACGGGGACCTGTACTCCTGCGACCACTTCGTCGAGCCGGAACACCTGCTCGGCAACATCGGCGACCGGCACCTGCTGGAGCTGATCGACTCGCCGCGGCAGCGGAAGTTCGGTCAGGACAAGTACGACACTCTGCCCGGCCAGTGTCTCGGTTGTGACGTCCGATTCGCCTGCCACGGCGGCTGCCCCAAGGACCGCTTCGACACCGCCACGGACGGCGAGCCCGGCCTCAACCACCTGTGCGCCGGTTTCAAGGCGTTCTTCCACCACGTCGACGGACCGATGCGCACGATGTCGGGGCTGCTGCGCCAGGGGCGGGCCCCGGCGCTGATCATGCGGGAGTACGCGGACGCCGACTCGGGTGGCGGGCGCCGCCGCCACACCGTCCGCCGCGCCGTCGAAGTCGCCCGACACCGTGAACGCGGTCAAGCTCATCAAGGACGATCCGAAGGTCGCACCCGAGGTGAAGCGCGAGCTGAAGCCGTGCGTCGCCGACGAGTACCCGGTCGACGTCTCCTACGGCAACCTGACGAAAAACTCGGCGGACGACGTCGTGGTCAACGTGTTGACCTGCGGTGACGCGGTGGGCGTGGGCACTTACGTGTACCGCGAGCAGGACGGCTCGTACGAGAACGTGTTCAAGGCGGAGGAGCCCCCGGTCTACGCGGAGATCGACCGCGGGGACCTGGTGGTGACCAAGCAGGTGTACGAGAAGGGCGACCCGGTGTCGAGTCCCTCCGGGGAGAACGTGATCACGTACAGATGGGCCGCCGGCCACTTCGCCGAGAAGTACCGCACACACAACGACTACGGGAAGGTCGCCGGCGACAGCGCCACGCCGGTGCCCGCGAGCTGACGCGCGCGGAGGGCCGCGTGAACCGATCGGGCCGGTCGGACCGATCCCTCGGTGAACGCATCGCCGGGACCGTGCGTCTCAGCAGGAGAACGCACCCCCACGGACCACAGAGGACTGAGAGCACCGGGATGGCAGACCAGACCCACGTCCTGTTCGTCGAGGACGACGACGTCATCCGCGAGGCCACGCAGCTCGCCCTTGAACGGGACGGCTTCGTGGTCACCGCCATGCCCGACGGGCTGTCGGGCCTGGAGGCGTTCCGGGCGGACCGCCCCGACATCGCGCTGCTGGACGTCATGCTCCCCGGCCTCGACGGTGTCAGCCTGTGCCGCCGTATCCGCGACGAGTCCACCGTGCCGGTCATCATGCTGTCGGCGCGGGCCGACTCCATCGACGTCGTGCTGGGCCTGGAAGCGGGCGCCGACGACTATGTGACCAAGCCGTTCGACGGTGCCGTCCTGGTCGCCCGGATCCGCGCGGTGCTGCGCCGCTTCGGGCACGCCGGCGGTGGCCGGGGCGAGGAGCCGGAGGCCCCGGCGAGCGGTGGCGTGCTGGCCTTCGGGGATCTGGAGGTCGACACCGAGGGCATGGAGGTCCGCCGCGCCGGGCAGCCGGTGGCGCTGACGCCGACCGAGATGCGGCTGCTGCTGGAGTTCTCCTCCGCGCCGGGCACGGTGCTCTCCCGCGACAAGCTGCTGGAGCGGGTGTGGGACTACGGCTGGGGCGGGGACACCCGCGTCGTCGACGTGCACGTGCAGCGGCTGCGGCAGAAGATCGGCCAGGACCGGATCGAGACGGTCCGCGGCTTCGGTTACAAGTTGAAGGCCTGAGCAGGGGCAGGGGTATGAGGGGGCACTTCCGGCGCCTGGTCGCCGCTGGCTTGGAGCGTGCGGGCATCCGTACGGGCCTCAGATGGAAGCTGAGCGCGGCCATCGCGCTGGTGGGCGCGCTGGTGGCGATCGCACTGAGCCTCGTCGTGCACAACGCCGCCCGGGTCTCGATGCTGGACAACGCGCGTGACCTCGCCGACGAGCGGATCATGATCGCCCAGCGCAACTTCGAGCTGTCCGGGCGGATGAACTTCCCCAACACCAAGATCAACGACCCGGATCTGCCGCATGCGCTGCGGGACCGGGTCGAGGCGGGCCAGCGGGCGACGTACGTGGCGGACCGGCCTGGCGAGGTGCCCGACATATGGGCCGCCGTGCCGCTGAAGAACGGGCAGGTGATGTCGCTGCACTCAGGCTTCACCGACCGCAGCTCGGACATCCTTCAGGACCTCGATCAGGCCCTGCTCATCGGCTCCATCGCGGTCGTCCTCGGCGGCAGCGCGCTCGGGGTGCTCATCGGCGGGCACCTGTCGCGGCGGCTGCGCAAGGCTGCCCTCGCGGCGGGCCAGCTCGCGGGCGGCGAGACGGACGTGCGCGTGCGGGACGCCATGGGCGGGGTCGTGCGGGACGAGACGGACGATCTGGCGAGCGCGGTGGACGCCATGGCGGACGCGCTGCGGCAGCGCATCGAGGCCGAGCGGCGGGTCACCGCCGACATCGCGCACGAGCTGCGCACCCCGGTGACCGGGCTGCTGACCGCGGCGGAACTGCTGCCGCCCGGGCGCCCGACCGAGCTGGTGCTGGACCGGGCGAAGGCCATGCGCACGCTGGTCGAGGACGTGCTGGAGGTGGCCCGGCTGGACGGGGCCTCCGAGCGGGCGGAGCTGCAGGACATCATGCTGGGCGAGTTCGTCGCCCGGCGGGTGGCGGCCAAGGATCCGGCCATCAAGGTGCGCATCGTGCACGAGTCGGAGGTCACCACCGACCCGCGCCGCCTGGAGCGCGTCCTGTTCAACCTGCTGGCCAACGCGGCCCGGCACGGCAAGCCACCCATCGAGGTCAGCGTCGAGGGCCGGGTCATCCGCGTGCGCGACCACGGCCCGGGCTTCCCCGAGAACCTGCTCGCCGAGGGGCCGAGCCGCTTCCGCACCGGCAGCGTGGACCGGGCCGGGCACGGCCACGGTCTCGGCCTGACCATCGCGGCCGGGCAGGCCCGGGTGCTGGGCGCCCGGCTGACCTTCCGCAACGTCCGCACCCCCGGGACGCCGGAGCGCCTTCCGGCCGAGGGTGCGGTCGCCGTGCTGTGGCTGCCGGAGCACGCGCCGACGAACACGGGGAGCTACCCGATGCTGCCGGGGTCGTGAGGGGGGGGTGCGGCGGATCAGCAGGACCAGTCCTGGTCCATGTCGAGTCCGCCCTCGCGGGGCTGGGTGAACGAGAACCAATTGCCCGAGTCGTCGCGCAGCAGCGCCTCCGTGCCGTACGGGCGCTCCTGCGGCTCCTGGAGGAACTCCACGCCCCGGTCCTTGAGCTTCTTGTAGTCGCCCTGGATGTCGTCGGTGGTCAGCACGCCCGCGCCGAGCGCCCCCTTCGTCACCAGCTTGCGGAGCATCTCGGCGGACTCGGGGTCCATCGCGGGCCCGCCGGGCACCATCAGTGTCAGCTCGACGTCGGGCTGGTTCGGCGAGCCGACCGTGAGCCAGCGCATGCCGCCCTCGCCCATGGTCATGTCCGTACGGACCTCCAGGCCCAGCTTCTCCGTGTAGAACTTCTTGGCCCGGTCCTGGTCGAGGACCCAGACGGTCGAGATGGCGAGACCCTTGATCATGGCGTGCTCCTGCTCTGACTCCGCTGCTGCGGCCGGTTGTGCCTGCCCTGCCACGGTAGGCAGCGGGGGTGTCAGCCCGCTTCTCCGGAATTGCGCTTCTCGCCGGCGCCGGGCGCGGAACGGAAGCCGCCGGCCCAGAGCATGGCGTAGCAGCCGGGTATGAGGGCGACCCCCCGGCCCACGTGCTTCGTGCGGTACTCGCTGGGTGTCAGCCCGGTCCAGGCCTTGAAGCGGGCCGAGAACGTGCCCACGCTGCTGAAGCCGACCAGGTGACAGATCTCCGTCACCGACAGGTTCGCGGTGCGCAGCAGGTCCTCGGCCCGCTCTATACGGCGGTGCGTCAGGTACTGGCCGGGGGGCTCGCCGTAGGCCTCCTTGAAGGCGCGGATGAAGTGATACCGCGAGTACCCGGCGTGCGCGGCGACGGTGTCCAGGCCCAGCTCGGGGTCGGCCCAGTCCCGGTCCATGACGTCCTTGGCGAGCCGCATCCGCCGGGTCCTGTCCATGGGATCGATGGTGGCACGGGGGTCTGACAGCGGCCCCCGCCGGTGGCCGGGCATCTCGCGACCGGGCAAGACGAAGCCCCCGGGCGGACACGGCCGGTTCTACTGATCCCCGCAACACCCTGGAGTTCAGGGAGTTGCGGGGATC
>NZ_JBEXSH010000666.1:0-5152 GCF_040613555.1 Streptomyces sp. NPDC006265 | reverse complement strand
GCTGCCTTCCCGAACCGCTCGGAGTTGCCCCCATGAAGCCTCATCGCAGTAACACCTCGCCACCCCCGGTCGCCGGGATGTCTCACGGGTGTCAGCCGACGGGGCTCTTCTGGGCGTCCGGGACCTGGGGCAGCCAGTGCACGGCGTCGTCGCGGAAGGACTGATTGATCGGCACGAGGTCGGCGCCGCTGGTGTCGTCCAGAGCCGTGACGACGATGCCGAGCTCCGGGACGCCGTTGTCGATGGCGGCGAGGCGGCTGCCGCAGGCCGGGCAGAAGCTGCGCTTGGCCTCGCCCTCGAACGTCTCGAACCAGATCTGCTCGCTCTCACCGGTCCAGGTGACGTTCTCGGGGGCGAAGCCGGCCCACCACATCATCGGGCTGCCGCCGAGCTTTTTGCAGTGCGGGCAGCTGCAGGTGTGCGGGTAGACGGCTTCGCCCTTGACGGTGAAGCGGATCTTGCCGCACAGGCATCCGCCGGATCGCTCCTGGGCGGCGGCGACGATGTCGGGGGTGGCGTTCATCAGTTCATCTCCGAGGCACGGCGGGCGAGTTGAGCCCACCAGTGTGTCATCCCCTCGGTGATCGTCAGCCAGCCGTCGAGGGCCTGGGGCAGGTCGATGTGGAAGAGTTCACTCTCCTTGATGAACCTGGCCAGGCCCTCGATGTGGGCGGCCTCGACGCTCATGCCGCCGACCTGGGCGGCCTCGTGCTCGTCGTCGAGGTGGAGGTCGTAGTAGTAGTGCAGGGCCTTGAGTTCGCTGCCGCTGCGGCTGATGGTCAGCTCGCCGTAGCGGTTGGTGATGTCGCGCAGGATCTCGGTTTCGGCGATCGCCACGGCCTCGGTGGCGTAGTAGGCGCCGGCGATGTGGCTGGGCATGTGCGAGCCGACCATCCACTGGTGGAGGTTGACCAGGGTCTCGGTTTCGGGGGCGGGAACGTGGCCGTTGACGAGCAGGCCGAGGTCGGAGAGGAGCGCGTTGGTGTAGAGGACGTAGTGCGCGGGCACCTTGCCGCGCTCGCCGCCCTCTTCCAGGTGGTTGCGGCGCAGTTCGTGGGCGAGCTCGGGGCAGTAGCCCTCCACGGCGGTGGCGGCCGCCTTGAGGTACTGGGCGTTGTAGCGGGCGAACACCGAGAGCTCCTCGATGTACATCCGGGCCTGGCGCTCGTTGAGATCGGCGGCACCGACCTTCTCGGCGATCCGCGCGTACGCCCAGTCGACCAGCGGGGCCAGGTGCGCGGTGACCAGGGCGGTGCCGGAGGTGAACTTGCCCAGCAGGGTGCCGTTGACGGCGCTCTGCGTTTCGGGGTGGGCCTTCAGATAGGCCTGGACGAGGCTGTTGTCGGGTGTCATGCGTCGGCGTCCTTGGGGTCGGCGGGGCGGGGGGTCAGGTGCAGGCCGCCGGTGGCTCCTAGGGCGCGGACGGCCGTCAGGAGCTCGGCGTTGTCGGGCAGGACGAGGGTGTCGCCGCGGTTGAGGGCGGTGACGGTGTCCTGGTCCAGGCCCGCGCCGTCGAGGGCGACGCCCACCTGGTGGCCGCGCAGCAGGACCTGGTGGGCGTCGCCGTCGTCGTCGAGCAGGGTGGTCACCTGGTAGGGGGCGATCACGCGGATCTCGGCGCCCGGCGTGACCTGCTCGGGGTCGAAGGCGTTCGCGGCTTCCTGGCGGGAGAGGTCGCCCTCGACGAGTTCCCAGCCGCCGTTGCTCAGCAGCGTGGCCCACCGCCGCTCGGCATGCTGGCGGGCGGCGCCGCGGACGCGGTCGGCGGCGACGGTCAGGAGTTCGCGGCCGACGCCGGCCAGTCGGTCGGCGACGGCCCCGGGCCCGGTGGTCGTGTCCGCCATCGCGGAGGGCTCGTTGAGCGGGTCGTCGGGCCCGTCCCCGGATAGGTCGGCGAGGACGTCGGGGATGATGCGGCTCTGCAGGATCTGCGCGTACGGGTAGGTGTACAGCGGCATGGCCACCGAGACGGAGAAGGTGTCCTGGGTGCCGACGTGGAAGACCCGGCGGGGTAGGAAGAGGGCGTCGCCCGGCTCCAGTAGGAAGTGCTCGGCCTCCTCCAGCAGCGCGCGGTAGTCGCCGAAGGTGGGCTCCTTGCCGCCGGTGAGCTTCTCGTACTGCTCGGCGGGCCAGCAGTAGAAGTTCTTGGCGTTGGGGCCGAGGTGGACGAGGAAGGCGTCCTCGTAGCCCTCGTGGATCCCGAAGGCGGTGCCGGCGTAGTTCCCGGCGAAGGCGACCTGCTCGGCGCCGCCCAGCGGCAGGCCCCACCCGTCGATGAGGGTCTTGAGGAAGGTGCCGAGGCCTGCGGCGAGGGCGGGGCTGACGGTCTCCAGGTTGTTGACGACCAGGGAGAAACGCTCAGCGCCGGCGAGGTCCTGCATCCACGGCACGAAGGCGTCCACGCCCCCGTCCCAGGACGGGGCGGTCAGCGCCTGGGGCAGGAGGTCGTCGCGCCGGGCCTCGCCGACGTAGACGCGGGCATGCGCCTTGATGTCGGTGCCTGCGGCGTGGGCCCGGCGGATGGCCTCGAACCCCGTCAGGACGTCGTCCGGGCCGGCTGCGGTGGCGGGGATGATGCCCTTGAACAGGAAGGGCGTGGTCCGCCCGGTGGTGTGGTCGGGGAAGGTGCCGGTCCAGAAGGTCTGGTCGGGCGGCCAGGGGTAGGCGGTGTCCATCGAGGATCTCCTGACGTCGGGGCGGACTGCCGTGATCGGGAAGGCGGGGCGCGGTGACGGGGCGCCGGGATCAGCTGAGGTAGTCCTCGGGGCCGCCGCGGCGGACGGTGTCGAGCGTGAAGCAGTGGTAACCGCCGCCGAACAGCCGCCGGTGGCGGTGCCGAACCGGGACGACGGTGAAGCCGCGGGCCTCCAGGACCTTGATCAGCTCCGGGTACAGGGAGTTAACGACGACGGTGTTCTCGTCGACGGACAGGAGGTTGATGTCCATGTACCGGCTGCCGATGGGGATGACGAAGCCGAGGTCGCTGTAGTCAGGGAAATTGCGGTCGTCGGTCTCAGGGGCGTAGATCACGTCCCAGGACTGCATGGCCTCGGGCAGGAACTTCAGGTACTCCGGGGAGCGCAGCAGCATCAGACCGGGGCGCAGCGGAACCAGGACGCTGTCGATGTGGTTGTCGGCCATGGCGTCCAGGCGGTGGAAGCGCAGGTCGCGCAGGTTGTCACGGAGCCAGCGCAGGGCGAGCTCGTGGTTGTGGTTGGCGACGTTGACCAGGACGTCGCGGCCCAGGCGCATGCACTGCGCGCCGTCGAAGACCATCTCCAGGCCCAGGCCCTCGATCGTGCCGGCCCTCTCGTTGTCGGTGGCGCGGGCGACGTCCAGGCCCTGGCGGGTGAAGTAGCTGGTGTCCAGGGAGCCGCGGGCCAGGGCGGGCCGGGGCATGGAGAGCCAGTTCGCGCCGCCGTCCTCGTAGTAGCGGTAGAAGACCGGCTTGAGCAGGTCGTTCTCGAAGGCCCTGGCGCGTACGTGGGGCGCGGTCTCCACGATGGTGTTGCCCAGGATGATGGTCTGGTCGCGGACGTTGAGGGGCGGGGTGGCCCGGGCGTCCCAGTGCGGGGAGCGGATGTCGACGTCCTTGCCCGGCGCCGCGGGCCGCAGGACGTTCACGCCGCACCCGGTCAGGGCGTCGGCCAGGCCGGCGATGTCCTCGTTGAGCTCGTCGACCAGCTGCGCGGGGATCGGCAGGAGCTCTTCCCCCGACGGACTGGTGTGCCGGCCAAGGACGGGGGCGACGTTGTCGTAGAAGAACAGCCGCCACGAGGTGTCGGTGTGGTGGGCGTCGTAGTGATCAGCGCGGCCGAGAACCACTTCATCGAGCCGGGTGAACTCGTCGAAGCTATTCAGGGCCGGCGGGGCAGGCGCGGGCTGGAGCATGGTGGGCCGCCTCCTCGGCGGCGGGCGACGGCATGCCCCTGCCTCCGGCGCGCGGGTGCGCGCCGGGAGGGGCGGTGCCGTACGGGGTTCGGTGGTCGGATTCGGGGCGAGGTCAGGCGGCCGAGGCGTGCCGGTGCGGGGTGCAGGCGGCGCCGGGGGCGGCGAGCCGGGCGATGATGTCCTCGATCACGCACGGCTGGTCGGGAGTGGAGCGCCGGCGGAAGAAGTAGCCGGAGCACCAGGGAACTTCACCGAAGCGCGGTAGGTGCTGCGCGGTGAGGGCGCGGGCCTCGGGCAGGCGCCGCCAGGGGATCTGCGGGCACCAGTGGTGGACGGGGTGGTACATGTCGTCCAGGTGGCCGCCGAGCAGGTGCCGGGTGAGCCAGTGCGAGGTCCAGCCGCGGGTCTGCAGGAGGATGTCGTCGTTCTCGATCAGTCCGGCGTGGTTGCCCAGATCAGTGACCCAGGTGACCACGGGCCGCACCAGGACGAGGGGGAGCAGCCAGTAGAGCAGGAGGTACGGCACGCCGCCCACGGGCCACAGTGCGGCAACGACGCCCGCCCAGATCAGGGCACGGGCGGCCAGGGCCCGCCACGCCTCCCCCGGCGCGCGGGTGAGCAGGGTCAGCACCGCGGTCTTCGGCAGGCGCCACACGGCGTTGCGCACGATGACCCGCAGGACGAATGCGCTCCGGCTGGGCGCCCGGCCGGCGGCACGGATGTTGCCCGCGCGGTAGGACTGGAACATCGGATCGTCGTCGGAGCCGAGCTTGGCGTGGTGCACGTAGTGGCTGCTGCGATACGGCGCGAAGCCCTCACCGAGCAGTCCGGTCAGCAGGTATCCGATGATCCGGTTGCCGCGTCGTGTGGCCATGAGTTTGGAGTGCACGCACTCGTGTCCGAGGTTGGACAGATGGCGCTGACGGAAGCCGATGTAGCAGATGGCGAGCAGCGGGCCAACGACGTGGCCGATGGTGTGGCCGGTGATCGCTGCGGCGGCGATCGCGATGATGTCCCAGGCGATGTCCCACAGTCCGATGGTCGGGCGGCCACAGAGCTTTTCCAGGTCGGTGATGAGCTGCTGGCCGAGGGCCTTACGCACGGGGCCGGAGGCTCCGGTGCCGTTGCGGGTCCTGCTGGCGGCGGGGCTGCCCATCAGGTCCTCCAGTCGGGTGTGGGGCGAGGTGGGGAGGTGCCGTGCTCCGGCGCGCCCGCGGCTGGGCAGCGCACTGTCGTGCGCACCGTTGGCGGGCGCGCCGGA
>NZ_JBEXSH010000665.1:0-5158 GCF_040613555.1 Streptomyces sp. NPDC006265 | reverse complement strand
ACTCGCCGCACCCGCCGAAACCCCGAGTACGTCCAGTACGAGGGCTTCCGGCCGGCACGCCGAGAGCACGCACCAAACGCCGCTCCTCAACGGGCAAACGTTGCCTGCCGCGGCGCTAGCGTGCGTCGCCGCCCTCGCCGTCGCCGTACCGGACGCGGTCGTCGAGGCGCATCCGGCCGTCCGTCGGCGGGGCCGTCAGCTGCGGCAGCAGGTGCGCGGTGAGCAGCGTGGTCAGGGCCGAGGTGTCGGTGCTCGTGCCGTCCGTGCGGACGACCACCGGCTGCGGGGCCTTTCCGGCGAGCTGGGCGCCCACGTCCAGGCGCCGACGGGCCAGTTCGTACTGGAGCACCGCCCGGTTGTCACGGTAGGCCTTGGCCAGGGCCCGCTGGGCGCGGGCCTCGTTCTCGGCGGCGATGAGGCCGCTGCGCCCCCGCGTCTCGATCTCGAACCGCACGCGCTGCGCCTGGGTCTCCTGTTGCTCCAGCAGCTGGGCGACCTGCTCGCGAGCCCTGTTCAGCGCGGCCTTCACCTCGACGATCCGGGCGTCGCGGACCTTCTTGGCGCGCTCGATGTCCATGCCCAGGCTGTCGATGCGGCGCTTGCGGATCAGGCCCCATTCCTGGTCGTAGGCGGTCCGCTCCTTGGAGACCCGCTCGCGGGTGGCCAGGTGCTGCTGGTACTGCGTGGGCAGCTGCACATCCGGGATGTTGGAGCCGGTGATGCGCACGCCGTAGCCGGACAGCTGGCGGTTGAGCAGTTCCTGCATGTCGGCGACGTCCGAGCCGCGCAGGTCGTAGGCGCGCTCGGTGCGCATCCTGCGGGCCCGCTGCCGGATCGCGTCCTGTACCGCGCTGGACAGCACCAGGTCGAAGTTGCCCGCGCCGATGGTGCGGACGAACAGCACCGCGTCGGTGATGCGGAACTTCAGGAAGAACTCGATGGACCGCAGCGGCACGTTCTCCTGCGTCGGACAGGCCATCACGGGCGCCGAGTACGGGATCTCGGTGGCCGTGTCGACGACGAAGTCGACCCGTGACCACGGGTGCCACAGGTAGTGCCGGCCGGCGTCCAGGGTGCGGGTGACGGCGCCGTAGCGGGTCAGCACACCGTGGGTGCCCTGCTCGATCTCGACGATCGACGAACGCCACCACCACAGGCCGCCGACCAGCAGCATGACCACGCCGGCGACGTAACACAGAGTGGCCAGCGTGCCGTAGGCGAGATCGGCGGCGCCCTCGGAGTCCGCCTCGCGCAGCGACAGCATCACGCCGGCCAGCAGGGCGTAGACGCCGAGCCAGAGCGGCAGCATCCACCACAGGCGGCGGCGGTGGCGCGGGATGATGACCGGGATCAGCGTGTCGGCCTCACCGCCGCGCAGCAGGCGGGCGATGTCGTTCCAGGGGGCCACCGCCTCGGCGATGACCGAGCGGCGGCTCATACGGGCGGTGCTCACTGCTGGTCCTCCTCGGACACGGCGGACGGTTCCTCCGCGGCATGCGGTGCCGCACTCGCGGCATCGGCTTCAGCCGGTGCGCCGGCCTCGTCGGGCATCTGCGGCACGGTGGGCCGCTCGGCGGCCAGCAGGGCGCCGATCTCGTCCTGGCGGGCGGCGATGCGCTCGGAGACCTCCCCCAGACGGGCCCGGACGGCCGCCATGTCCTCGTCCGTGAACAGTTCCGCGCCCCGCTCACCCACCAGTTCCCGGGCCAGTTCGAGGAAGTCGATCCCGGCGCCGCCGACGCCGTCCGCGCCGCCCCCGCCGATGCGCACCAGGCGCGGCAGGTGGTCGGCGACCTGCTCCAGGGTGTCCAGCACCTGCTGCTGGTAGCGGTACTCGAGGATCTCGGGTGCCTCGGCCGCGGTGACCGCGCGGATGTCGAGGGCCTGTGCCTCCAGCAGCGCCGCGTTGGCCTTCGCCTCCGACTCGGCCTGCACGTAACGCTGGCGGGCCAGGGCCTCGGCGCGGTTGGTCTCCCGCTCCACGGCGGTGTCCATCTGCGCCTGGTACTGGGCTATGTCGGCCTGGATCGCCGAGAGAGTCTCGTGGCTGGAGGCGAGCTCCCTGGTCAGGTCGCCCTCGTCCTGCTGCTTGCGGAGCTGGAGGGCGTACTCGTGGGTGTACGCCTCCTTGGCCACGCGGACCATCTCGGGTGCGGCCAGGTCCATCCGGTAGCGCCGGTCGGACGGCTCGGCGTGCGTGATGTTGGCGTTGGTCAGCTCCACCGCGGGCCGGAACTGCTGGTTGAGCTGCTCCAGCAGACGGCCGGTGTCCTCGCCGACCATGTCGTAGATCCCGGCGGCCTCCTGCTCGTAGATCAGGCTGCGGATGGTCTCGCTGACGGCGTTGCTCAGCTTCTCCTCGAAGCCGCGCACCGCGCCCAGCGTGTAGACGAACTCCACCGGGTCACTGATCCGGAACTGGATGAACAGGTCGATGGACGCCTTGACGCCGCCCTTGGTGGGGGCCTCGCGCACGGGCGCGTTGAACGGGTACTCGCGGGTGGTGTTGACGATGTACGACACCCGCTTCCAGGGGCTCAGCAGAGTGACGCGGCCGGGGCCGACGATCTTCTCCAGCTTGCCGAACCGGGTGATCAGCGCCTGGCAGCCCTCCGGCACCATGACCAGGCCCTGCCGCCACCACACGAAGCCCACGGCGAGCAGCGCGATGATCCAGTAATGCAGCCCGAACAGCGGGTTGGTGAGCGGTTCGGCGCCCACCGCCGACCCGACCGCGGTGCCCACCGCGCCCAGCACCAGCAGCGACAGCACCGGAAGCATGGACAGGAAGGAGCGGCCCTTGGGCATCACCATCGGGCAGATGGCGTGCACCGGTTCGCCCTGCTCGTGCAGTTGCTCGCTGCGGCCGAGGGCCTCCCCGGCCTCGTCCAGCGGCACCGTCTTCTGCCGCATGACGGTGGCGATGGAACCGCCCTGCTCCCGGGCCGCCGGGAAGTCGGCCGGGTCCATGCCCTCGCTCTCGGTCTCATACCGCTCGTCATCGCCGTCCTGGGAGCCCGCGTACCGCGTGCTCCCTTCCTGGCCGCCGGCGTTGCCGAGTCCGGTGCGGCGGCGCAGTTCCTCCTGCGCCGCGGCTCGCGGATCGGTGCCGGATGCGACGGCCTCGGCGACGCTGCGTAGGCTCTGCGCCCGCGTTCGTGCCACGGCTCCCCCTTCGGTTGTGGTGCTTGTCGTGCAACTCGGGTGTCCCGTGTGTCCTGAGTGCTTCCGGTCATCCCACACGACGGTTTCCGGCAAGGGTAAGGGGCACACCCTGCAGGGTTACCGATTGGTAATTGCCGGGATGCACCCCTTACGCCGGGGAAAGCGGTGTCTTTCGGGCCGAGGCCGACAAGCGCGCCGAGCGGCCGCACGCAAGGGCCCTCCCCGGGGCCCCCTTACCCCGCCCCCAGCACCACCGTCCCCGACGAGCAGAACCAGCCCCCCGTCCCCGACGCCACCGCCAGTCGCGGCGGCGAGCCGTCGCCCCGCCGCACCTGCCGCTCCCCGCACTCCCCGCGCACCTGCCGCACCGCCTCCACCAGCAGGAACAGCCCCCGCATCCCGGGATGCTGGGCCGACAGCCCGCCCCCGTCGGTGTTCACGGGCAGCTCGCCGCCCTCGACCCGCAGCCGTCCCTTCTCCACGAACGCCCCGCCCTCGCCCTTCCCGCAGAAACCGAGGTCCTCCAGCGTCACCAGCGTCATGTAGGTGAACGCGTCGTAGATCTCGGCGACGTCGATCTCCGCCGGCCGTATCCCCGCCCGCTCGAAGGCCAGCCGCCCGCTCACCGCCGCGGGCGACACCGTGAAGTCCGGCCACTCGGACATCGCCGCGTGCGACACGGCCTCACCGCTGCCCAGCACCCACACCGGTGACGTCCGGCAGTCCCGTACGTACTCCTCGGCCACCAGCAGCACCGCCGCCCCGCCGTCGGAACGGACGCAGCAGTGCAGCTTGGTGAAGGGGTCCGCGATCACGGGCCCGGACAGCACCTCGTCGACCGTGATCGGGGTGCGGAACATCGCCTCCGGGTTGAGGGCCGCGTTGGCCCGGGCCTGCACCGCCACCTGCGCCAGCTGCTCGATCGTCGTGCCGTACTCGATCATGTGACGGCGGGCCGCCATGGCGTACTTGGCGATCAGGGTGTGGCCGTACGGGACCTCGAACTGCATGGGCCCTCGTAGGCCGAAGGACAGTGTTCCGGTGCGGCGGCCGGCTCTGACGTCCGCCCGGGCCGTCGAGCCGTAGACGAGCAGGACCGCGCGGGCGTGCCCGGCCGCGATCGCGTCCGCCGCGTGGGCCGCCATGACCTCCCAGGTGGAGCCGCCCACGGAGGTGGAGTCGACCCAGGTGGGGCGCAGGCCGAGGTACTCGGCGACCTCGACGGGCGCCAGTGTGCCGAGGCCCGCCGAGGCGAAGCCGTCGACCAGCGCCCGGTCCAGGCCCGCGTCCGCCAGGGCGCGGCGGGCCGCCTGGGCGTGCAGCGCGTACGGGGTCCCGTCGTCCACACGGCCGCAGTCCGAGAGGGCCACGCCGACGACGGCCACTTTCCTCCGGGCCACCATGAATCTGACGGTACATCAGATTGCGGCGGGCGTGGCAGGGCTCTGGGCTTCCCTGTTCCGTCGCCCTAATATGACGCTCCGTCAGATGCGCAGAGAGGTGCCCCATGGACGCCCGCTTCACCGACGAACAGGACGAGGTCCGCCGCACCCTGCGCGAGCTCCTCGGCAAGCGGTGCGGTCCGGAAGAGCTGCGGGCCGCCGTCGACACCCGGACCGGACACGACCCCGCCCTGTGGACCACCCTCGCCGAGCAACTCGGCCTGCCCGGACTGGCCCTCCCCGAGACCTACGGCGGTGTCGGCTGCACGGCCACCGAACTGGCCCTGGCCTGCGAGGAGACGGGCCGCACCCTCGCCCCCACCCCGCTGCTCGCCACCGCCGTCCTCGCCGCCCCGCTGCTGCTCGCCCTCGGCACCGACGCCCAGCGCGCCGAGCTCCTGCCCCGCATCGCCGCCGGCGGACTCACCGCCGCCCTCGCCGTACCGGGGCCCGCCCTCGCCACCGCCCTCGCACTCACCGGCCACGACCCGACCGACCTCGTCCACGCCCGACGAAGAGCCCCCCGCTGAGCCGCCCTCCCTCGCCGAAAC
>NZ_JBEXSH010000664.1:0-5159 GCF_040613555.1 Streptomyces sp. NPDC006265 | reverse complement strand
GCCCCTGCTCCTGCCCAACGCCTGGGACCATGCATCCGCCCGGGCCCTCGCGGGGCAGGGGTTCCGCGCGGTCGGGACGACGAGCCTGGGCGTCGCCGCGGCCGCCGGGCTCCCCGACGGGGCGGCGGCGACCCGGGAGGAGACGCTGCGGCTGGCCATGGCCCTGGGGTCCGAGCCGTTCCTGCTGTCCGTCGATGCGGAGGGTGGATTCAGCGACGATCCGGACGAAGTGGCGCAGTTCGCGCGGGAGGTGTACGCCGCCGGAGCCATCGGCATCAACCTCGAGGACGGCCTCGGACCGACCGCCCGCCATGCGGCGAAGATCGCGGCGGTCAAGCGGGCCGCTCCCGCCCTGTTCGTCAACGCCCGCACCGACACCCACTGGCTGGGCGACGGCGACGGCACCCTCGCACGTCTCGACGCCTACCGACAGGCGGGCGCGGACGGGGTGTTCGTGCCCGGCCTCACCGACCTGCACGCCATCGAGACCCTGGTACGCCACCTGGACGTGCCCCTCAACGTCCTCTACTCACCCGGCGGCCCCACCGTCCCCCACCTCGCCGACGTCGGCGTACGCCGCATCAGCCTCGGCTCGCTGCTGTACCGACGGGCGCTGGGTGCGGCCCTGGAAGCGGTTGCTGACCTCAGCGCGGGCCGCACACCGACGGGTCCGACACCGTCGTACGACGAGGTGGCGGGGCTCGCTTCGCCGGGTCGCGGACCCGGCCAGGTGCAGCCGCGGGAGTGATCCAGCCGTCACCGACGGCGTCGAGTACCGCGCGGAGATCGGCGTCCTCAGCGGGGCACAGGCGTTGATGGACTTCCGGAACCAGTTCGTCGCCCATATGGGCACGGCCGCACTGCGCCCGCGGGAGCGGCCTCAGATCCACCACCAGCGCGCGCGGCTCCGGTGGCAGATCCTCACCGAGGACGGCGATGGCGCGACCTTCGCCACCGGGACCGATGTGATCCACCTCGACGAGGACGGCCGGATCACCTCCGTAACCGCCTTCCTCGACCGGGCCCCCGCGGGCTTCGACCCCGGGGCGCACCACTGGGGCGGCCCCCGGGCACGTCGTCCCGCTCTAGGGCGTGTCGAGCGCGGCGACCAGCAGGGCCACGGCGGCGAGGTCGGGCACGGTACGCAGAAAGGCCACGGTCTGGCGGGCCGCGAACTCCCGCTGCGCGGCGGCCACGGCGGGGTCTACGGAGGTCTCGGCCTGCACGTGGATGTAATTCAGGGCCGTGGCGAAGAGCATCGAGAAGGACTCCGGGCCGGTGAGGTCGGCTCGGCCACCGGCCTCGCGGTAGGCCCGGGTCAGGCGCCGCGCGGAGGCGATGTCCACATCGTTGCCGCCGGACCAGACGAAGAGGGCGCGTGCGAACTCCCGTTCCGCACAGACGGGCCCGGCGTTGTCCCAGTCGAGGAGGACCGGTCCGTCCCGGCCGACCAGGACGTTCTGGGGCTGGAGGTCGAGGTGGGAGGTCACCAGGTCGTCGGGCGCCGACGGGGTCACCCAGTGGGCCAGTGGAGGCGCAGTCGTGGCGATGAACCGGTCCAGTTCCTCCGACCACGGCAGGCCGGCGTCGCGCACCTTCTTCAGGACGTCCGCCCAGCCGGCGTCGTCGGGACACCGCTCGTACCAGTCGGCCGGGGTCTCGACGGCTCCCTGACCGGCTTGGTGGAGCAGGGCCGTGGTCCGGCCGAACCAGTCCAGGACGTCGGGATCGGCGGGGTCCGCCCGGTCGCCGTCGACCCAGTCGTACAGCTTCACCCAGGTTCCGCCGCCCGGGGAGTCGAGGCGGGAGACGTGTGCGCCGTGCAGGTCGGGGTGGAGCCGGGGCGAGGCGATGCCCAGGGCGGCCGCGGAATCCCGTAACGCCGCCTCGCGGGCCGCCTGGGCCGGGTCGCACCCGAAGAGGAGTTCCTTCACGGCATACGAGCAACCGTTTCCGGAGAGTTTCCAGATCTGGCCCAGCGCGCCCCGGGCGACGGGCGTCATGGTCCAGGGGCCGCCGCCGAGGCAGTGCATCTCGGCTATGGCACCGGCGGTGTCGTCGGATCGGGCGTGATCAGCCATCGGGTGTCCTCTTCTCGCTGGGCCAGTTCCGCAGCAGTACGTGCAGGGCGTCGATCGCCCTGTCCCACGAGACCTGCACGCCACGGGGCGCGCCGAAGGCGCCGGTGGACTCCAGGGCGCAGTAGCCGTGAAAGGTGCTGCGCAGCAGGCGCACGGCGTCGGTGAGGTCGGGTTCCTCCAGACCGTAGGCGCGGAGCATGCCGTAGGTGACGTCGGCCGTGCGGCGCATCGCGGGGGAGTCGGTGACGAGCTCCGGGTCGATCCGGAGCTGCGTCGCCGCGTACCGGCCCGGGTGCTCCAGGGCGTAGGCCCGGTAGGCGGCGGCGAAGGCGGCCAGCGTGTCCCTGCCGGGCGCCCGTCCCTCGACCGCCTCCGCGATCCGGTCGATCATCTCGCCGCCGGCGAGGAGGGCCATCCGGATCCGCAGGTCCCGCAGATTCCGGACGTGGGTGTACAGACTCGCGTCCTTCACCCCGAAGCGACGGGCCAGGGCGGAGAGGGTGACGCCCTCGAACCCGGCCTCGTCGGCGAGGTCGGCCGCGGCCGCGACGAGGCGCTCGGGGGTCAGACCGGCTCTGGGCATGGAGGATTCGGGGTCACCTCTCGAAGAGGGGCCGTGTCGTCGGTGAGGGCCCACGGGAGCTGGGAGCGATCGTAGCCGCCGGTGAGGGCACGCGGACGCCGTACCCCACCGGTCACGCCGCTCGGGTTCCGCCCCACGGATCACGTCCCACCGCCACCAGCTCCTGCGCGCGTCGGCCCCGGGCCCCCACCCCCTCTCGCCCGGTTGCCGTCGGTCCGCCCCGCTCAGCGGATCGGCGCGTACACCACCCCCAGCTTGTCCAGCTCGTCGCCCGCGCGGCCGGTGAAGCCCACGATCTGCCGGCCGGTCGGGGCCGTGAAGGTCTTCGCGTCGGACGTGGCCGTGCCGGTGGACAGGATGCGGTTGCGGTCCGTCGTGAACGCCGCCGAGAACAGGCGGGTACGGCCGGCCTTCTGGCCTTGTGTCAGCTTGACCGAGGTCAGGTGCTCACCCGCGGCCAGGGTGAGGGAGGTCGCGGTGCCGCCCGTGCCGCCGTGCGCGAGGGTCGTGCCGCCGTCGTGGGTGAGCGACACGGCGTCCAGGCGGGCGCCGCCGCGCAGGGTGAGCGTGCGCGGAGACGGGGTGGACGGCAGGTCGTCCGCGTCGTTGAAGGCCGTGCCGTGCGGGCCGCCGAAGAAGTCGCTCGCGCGCAGCGACGAGTCGAGCGTGTAGGAGAAGTCGACCGCGTGCGGGAAGTGGTCGGAGAGGTTGCCGCCGGCCGGGTCCAGGAAGGACGCCCACGCGTTGCCGTAGCGGGTCGCGTTCAGGCTCAGCAGTTTGCTGCCGCGGTAGAGGACCTTGTCCACGACCTCGCAGTCGTCCGGCGGTGCCGTGGTGGGGCAGACGAGCGCGGCACTGCCCTGGGCCGGGGGCGTCCCGCCCTTCACGCGCTGGACCCATGCGTCGGTCAGGCCGTTCTCGCTCACGAGCGTGCGGATGTTGTCGCCGGAGCGCGTGTACCGCGTGTTCGTGTCGCCCATGACGATCACCGCGTTGCCGGACGAGTTCGCCTGGATGAAGTCGGAGAGCTGCTCGACGTTGGCGCGGCGGGCGGCGAGCGCGTCGTCGGTGTCGTCCGCGTTGGTGTGCACGTTGTAGAGGTCCAGGAAGACACCTTCGGCGAGCCGGACCCGCGCCAGGGAGAAGCCCTTCGGCGTGAGGCAGTTGGTGCCGGTGCACTTGTTCCACTTCACGCGCTGGAAGTCCTCGAAGGGATGGTCCGAGAGGGTGTTGAGTCCGTCTCCGAACGGGACGCCGCCGCTGGTCGCGGTGCGGTGAGGGTGGTCGTCGCGCGCGTACAGGGCGGCGTGGTAGTTGAAGTCCTCCTGCACGTTGACGATGTCGTACGCCCCGAGGCGCGGCGAGATCAGCGGAGTGTTCTTCTCCGGGTTGCCCGAGCTCAGGCCCTCGGGGAGGCCTGCGACGTTGTAGGTGAGGACGGTGAAGGAGCCGGAGTCCGCGGCGGCGGCGGGTGTCGCGCTGGTGGTGGCCAGGCCCGTGACGGCCAGGGCGGCGGCCACGACGGTGCCGATCAGTCTCTTCATGGGGGGTGTCTCCGGTCGGAGAGGCGACGGGGAGGAAAGGTGAACGGTGCTCAGGTTCGAGGGCAATGCCCTTGGTGCGCAAGGGGAACAGCGCGAACAGTGGGAGACGTCCTGGCGTCAGGAGTGACGCAGCAGGTTCAGATCCGTGCCCCAGGAGTCGAGGACCCCGCCGTGTCCGGCGTCACGCGCCGCCCTCTCGATCCCGGTGAAGAGCACGCGCTGGGTGGACGGGTCGCCGTCGCCCAGGATGCGCCGCAGGACGGGCAGGAGACGGCCCGCGCCCCACCCGGGATCGCCCAGCGGCTGCCGTTCCAGTTCCCAGCGCAGGTACTTGTTGTACGGCCGGACGCGGCGGTGCAGGGCGAACAGCACCGCCAGGGCGTACGGGACGGTCTCGGCGGCGTCCAGGTGGCCCAGGTCGGGGCGGTCGTCGCGGTAGCTCTTCAGGGAGCGGTAGGCCTGGTTGACGTAGGCGTCGAGCCAGCCGGCGGCGGCGTCCCGGGCCTCGTCGGCACCGAGTGTCCGCTTCTCGTCCAGGATCCGGGCGATGGACCCGTCGAGCCGGTCGAGCAGTACCTCGGCGTGGACGTAGGAGTAGCGCGCGAAGTGGTCCGGCCGGCCGGGCGTGCCGCGCGTGCGGAACTCCGCCAGCTCGATGACCACGAGGTCGAGGTGGGCCGAGCGGAACCAGTCCAGCGGCGGGCCGGCCCTGACCCGGCCGGGACTCACCCGCGATCGCGGTCGCAGCAGTCCCGCAGCGCGGCCAGCGCGTCCCAGGCCGCCCCGGGCTCCTCCCGGGCGAGGACCACCGGGGCGTGTTCGGGCCCGAAGACGACGTATCCCTCCGCCAGGTACGGGTCCGGCCGGCCGGGCGTGCCGCGCGTGCGGAACTCCGCCAGCTCGATGACCACGAGGTCGAGGTGGGCCGAGCGGAACCAGTCCAGCGGCGGG